>JAFSDK010000045.1 GCA_017436255.1 Clostridia bacterium | reverse complement strand
ATTCTAAAGATAGCCTTGTTGATTTGCGTGACGTGAAGATAGACTCGGGTAAATCAGTGCCCGAAAAGATGAATGAATATTTTGAGCAAATTAAGAACCCTTATCTTTTCAAAGTCGGCGATATGAGAGTGAAGTTATCTTTCGGTGGAGACCGAAGTTTTACCGATGCTCTCGGTTCAGTATTTTCGTCTGGAGCAAATTACCAAACAAATTTGGGTTGATTTAAAAGCGAAGGTATGGTATACTACGATTGTGTAGAAAAAACGGCCATACCTTCATATGGGGCTGACGGAAACCTAATCCGTTGTGCCCTAAATTGAACAATTTTCCGTTGGTCTTTACTTCATCGCTTGGAATATGACATATTCCTGCACTCTTCAGTTTTGCCCACCAAAAAATTCTTTTAATTTAGGGTCGAAGAGTTTATCTCAGCCACCTTTTTTCGAAAGGCGAAGCGTGAGATTTGCAGTAAGGTGTCCACCTTACAAGGATGAACGCGAGCAAGGCGGGAAAAGGCGGCGAGAGAAACCACAATGTATTAGGTCTCCGCCAGCCCATAATATGGAGGCTAAAGCTTTATGGCAAATTCTAAATATGCAGAAATTTTAGAGCAGTCCTCCGTACCGAATAAGGTTTGGAAGACTGCTCTTTATCTTCGTCTGTCCCGTGATGACGGAACTGAGACGGAGAGTAACTCAATTGCGTCGCAACGAGAAATTTTAAAAGAATATCTAAAACGCTGTCCTGATATGGAACTCGTCGAGATTTATTCTGATGACGGTTACAGCGGTACAAATTTTGACCGTCCTGATTTTATCAGAATGATGGAGGACGTTTATTCCGGTAAAATAAACTGCATCGTTGTAAAGGATCTTTCGCGTTTTGGACGAAACTATATTGAGATAGGAAATTATCTCGACAATGTTTTCGTTCGTCAGCGTGTTAGGTTTGTAGCGATAAACAATAATTACGATAATTTAAGCACGGGTAATAATGTAGTTAGCAATTTGCTGACTTTAAGTATTACCAACGTTACAAACGAATCTCAGGCGGCGAGTACGTCTGTTAACGTGCGGGGTACGCTGAATTTAAGACGTCAGCAAGGTAAGTTTATCGGTTCTTTTCCGACATACGGATACCTAAAAGATCCGGATGATAAACATCATCTTATTATTGATGAGGAAACAGCACCGATAGTGCGAATGATTTTTGAACGCTTTATTGCGGGCGAAAGTATAATAGGTATTACTAAAGACCTGAACGAAATGGGTATACCAAATCCGTCAATGTATAAAAAACAAAAGGGACTAAACTACAAGCATCCGTCAGGAAGAAGTAACGACGGTTTGTGGCCCGACAGTTCAGTGCGCCGCATTTTACAAAACCGTATGTATGTCGGCGATATGGTGCAAGGTAGAAATACTACCTATAGTTATAAGATTAAGCAGTGTCGCGCAATTCCTAAGGATGAGTGGATTATTGTTGAAGGTACTCACGAGCCAATCATTAGCCAAGAGACCTTTGACAATGCACAGGCACT
>JAFSDK010000044.1 GCA_017436255.1 Clostridia bacterium | reverse complement strand
CGCTAATTTTTCTTCTTTACTATGGCTTCTATTTGTTCCACCTTTTGGTCTTGACATTTGTTTCAACTCCTTTTCTCTATCTTAACATAAAAAATGATGGTAGACACCGTTTTTTGTGTCTACCATCATTATATCACTTCAGGAATTTTACTTCCTAACCGTTTTTTTATTTCTTAATTTCGGCTATTGTTACTCCATTTTCGCCCTCGCCGAACAAGCCAATTCTAAAGGTTTCAATATTCTTATGCCGTCTTAAATGATTTTGCACTGCGGTTCTAAGCACGCCTGTACCCTTACCGTGAATAATAGTAACTGTACCAATACCGCTCATAACCGCATTATCAATAAATCGGTCAAGTTCAATAATACCTTCATCAGTGTTCATGCCGCGCATATCAAATTCAAGCGAAGCCTGACGGGTAGCACCTGAATTTATACCGGTAACCGCTCGTTTTGCAGGTTGTTTAGTTTTTGGTTTTTCTAGTAAAATAAGATTTGACATCTCTGACCAAATTTTTAAATTGCCTGCTAAAACTAAAACTTTTTGGTTTTTAATTTCAAGCACGTCAGCATCCTTGCCTAGGTCGACAAGTCGCACCCTATCGCCCACAACAAGTTTTCTTGGTAACACGTAATCGGTCTTATTGTCGGCCACAGGGTTGATGTCAGTCTCCAACGAATTAAGGGTGTTCTTGACGTTGAGTTTAGCGTTTTTAAGATTATTTGCGGCATTCTCTTTGTCAATTTTCTTCTTAATATCCTCAAGTTCGTTAATAAGAGTATTGGCTTTATATCGCGCGTTATCAATAATATATGTGGCATCATTTCTTGCCTTTTCAACCGTCTTTTCGTACAACGCGTTAATATCGGCATACTTTTTATCTGAACTGCGTTTTTGATTAAGAAGTTCGGCTTTTAGTGCGGAAATTTCTTCTCTTTCACGCTCTGCAATTTGTCGTTCTTTTTCAAGCGACGAAATTATCTTTTCAAAACGGCTGTTTTCCTCGGAAATATAACCTTTAGCTTCATCAATTATTTGGTCGGCAACACCAAGTTTTTGTGAAATCGCAAAGGCATTAGAACGTCCGGGTACACCTATTAAAAGACGGTATGTAGGACGCAAAGTTTCAATATCAAATTCACAACTTGCGTTTTCAACTCCATCGGTATCAAGAGCGTATGTTTTAAGTTCTGCATAGTGTGTAGTAGCCGCAATTCTTGTGCCCTTCTTTGCAAGATACGAAAGAATTGCTCGCGCCAAAGCCGCGCCCTCAATCGGGTCGGTGCCCGCACCAAGTTCATCAAGTAAAACTAGACTGAACGGCGTTGCATTTTCAATTATAGAAACTATATTTACCATGTGTGACGAGAAAGTGGATAACGAGTGTTCAATACTCTGCTCATCACCAATATCAACAAGAATTTTATCAAATACGGCAATCTCGCTCATATCATCACACGGCACCATAAGACCGCACATTGCCATAAGTGTAAGAAGTCCGATTGTTTTAAGTGTAACCGTTTTGCCACCCGTGTTAGGACCGGTAATAATTAATGATTTATAATCGGTGCCTAAGGTAAGTGAAATAGGTACAACCTTTTTAGCATCAATTAGCGGATGCCTTGCGTTCTTAAGCACAATGCGACCATCCGTGTTAATATTGGGCACAGTCGCCTTCATTTTATAGGCTAGATTAGCCTTGGCAAAGATTAAACAAAGCTCTACAAGCATTTTATAAGAATATTTAATGCTGTCAGCAAAGTTTGAAACTTCAGCCGACAACTCCGACAAAATTCTTTCAATTTCTTCCTCTTCTTTTAAATAAAGCACACGTAAATCATTGTTGGTTTCAACAACCGACATTGGCTCTATAAACAAGGTAGCGCCAGATGAAGAAGAATCGTGAACAATACCGGGAAATTCGCCCCTAAATTCACTTTTAACGGGCACTACAAATCTACCGTCGCGTTGAGTAACGATGGCTTCTTGAAGGTATTTCGCAAAATTTTTGCCCTTTACAATACTATCAAGTTTGTTGCGGATATTAGCGGTAGCCGATTTAATTTTTCTACGTATATCAGATAACGTTTGCGAGGCGCCATCTTTAATAGATTCATCACCATTTATTGCAAAAAAAATAGTATCTTCAAGGTACTTGTTGGGTTGAAGTTTAGCGAATAATCGGTCAATATCCAACTCTTCAGGATATTCAGCATTATCTCGCCAACCTTTTAGTGTACGTATAACCCTTAAAGTATCACCAATTTGTAGAAGTTCTTTTGCATTAAGCACACCGCCCGTAACAGCTCTGTTAATTGCTACGGAATTGTTGGCAGCACCTGCAAATTTTGGTGACGAAGCGCGAGAAAGTAATTTAAATGCAGATAAGGTCATATTTAAATTAGCCTTTACCTTATCGGCATCCCACTCAGGTTCGGTATTCAACGCCAAAGAAGCCGCATCACTAAGAGCAGCTTCTTCTGATAAAATTTCAAGTATCTTATTTAATTCTAAAGCAGTTGTAAATCTTTTAATTTTATATTCCATATTTACCTCTAAACTTAAAGAATACTGTTATAAAAGTCGAGTGTAGAAAAACGTTGCTCGGTTTGTGAGAGCAGATATTTTTCAGTGATTTTTGATAATCTTAATCCATATTCTTGCGGTATTTTAAAACTAAACAGTTTTTCAAAATCGCAATAAATTATATGGCGCATTGCACTCAAAAGAGTTCTGTCAAGTATTGCGGTAGCGTTTTTGTCATATATACATTCTTCGCACGAAATAATGCCTTCGTTATAGTTAAAATAAAATATATCCTTATCGAATTCGCCGCAATCGTTACAGGCTACAAGGTCGGGCGTATAACCCGATAACGACAAAATTCGCAGTTCAAAAACCGCCTTTAAAAGCGCTTCATCCATCTTAGAATTGTTAATGCAATACATTGAGTTTAAAAGTAAACGCAAAAACATTTCGGAAGATTCATCCATGGGCGCCAAAATGTAAGACAGTTCACAAAAATACTGTTGCAATGATATTTGCGAAATGTCGCAACCTATTTTAAAAAAGCTATTGTTGAGTGACGCATCACGCACTCTATATGTACCTTTAACCTGTTCTAAAATAAAGCGTGAATAAGAAAACAATGCCGTACCTGAATAGTATTTACTTTTAATCTTTTTTGCTGACGAAGCAAACGCCTTGACAACTCCGTAATCTTTTGTAAGTAAGGTTATAAGTCGGTCATTGTCCCCAACGTCATTAACCTTTATTACTATTGCATCGGTTGTTATTTGCATTATTGCTCTCCTCAAAATCTTGAGAATTTTTATATTCCAAATAATATTCTATACGTCCCGTTTTAACAAAATCCGTCCAAAATTTATTAGGGTCCATAATTATCACTCCGTAGAAATAATTTACCCTTATAGCACAGAATATATTTAAGGAAAAAATAGTTAATCCAGACCTAAAGTATGAATGATACCCTGACGGTTACGCCAATCTTCTTTTACCTTTACCCATAATTTTAAATCTGTTTTAATACCAAAGAATTTTTCAATATCATATCTTGCATGAATGCCGATTTTTTTAAGCATTGCGCCACCCTTGCCAATAATAATACCTTTATGTGATTCTTTTTCGCAGTAAATTGCGGCTTCAACACACAAAAGCGGACTACCATCAGCAGCATCACGTTCATAAAAACGTTCAAGATCAATAGCTACTCCGTGCGGTACCTCTCGGGACAGTTGACGAAGTATCTTTTCTCGAATTATCTCGGCAACCATCACCCTGTCGGGTTGATCGGTAAATTCATCATCACCAAAATAATGAACTGAAGGATGAGCGAACTTATAAACCTCTTCTAAAATTATATCAGTACCATCGCCTAATTTTGCAGATACCGGCACTACAGCAGTAAAATCAAAGGCTTTCATATAAGCGCCAATAATATCAAACAATTCAGATTTATCGGTTAAAAGGTCAATCTTATTAACACACAAAACAACAGACAATTTACGCTTTTTAAATTCAGAAATTAATTCAAGTTCAGCAGGCGGTAATTCTTCAGCATTAAAACCAAACTTAGGATTTGCATCAATAACTAAAATAGCAGCATCAATATCTGACATACCATTGCCAACCGCTTTAATCATATTTTCACCTAAAAGGTTGCGCGGTTTATGAAAGCCCGGTGTATCAATAAACACAATCTGCATTGGGCCGTTATTATGCACGCCCATTATTCTTGTTCTGGTAGTTTGAGGTTTATCAGATACAATTGAAATTTTTTGTCCTAAAATTGCATTTACAAGTGATGATTTACCCACGTTTGGACGACCAAATACACCAATAAACGCCGAAGTTAATTCCTTCACAATACACCTATCCTTTAACGATTGACAAACCTAACAATGCCAATACTTGTTCTTCTTTTTCACGCATACGCATTTTTTCGACTCCACCGTTTACGTGATCATAACCCAAAAGGTGAAGCATTGAATGAACAGTAAGATAACCTATTTCACGTTCGATACCATGACCATATAAGTCAGCTTGAGCAAAAGCATGATCAACCGATATAACGATATCACCGAGCATTTTAGCACCTGTTTCGGGATTTACATCATAGACGCCGTTTTCACCAAGCGGGAAAGATAACACATCGGTTGCAGAATCAATGCCGCGGAACTCATTATTTATACTTCTAATTTCTTCATCGTCAACAAAAGTAACATCTATCTCAGCAATGTCGCTAAAGTTTTCGCATTTTAGTGTAGCAATACAAGCCTTTCTAACTAGAAGACGCGTACCTGTGGGGAGCTTAATTTTTTTCTGTTTATCATTGATTGTAACCTTGGTGTTTTTCATTTGCTCTTTTCCTTTCATTTTTCTCATATGCCTTGATAATTTCCTGAACAAGCTTATGACGTACTACGTCTCTGCCATTCAATTTTATTATAGCGATATCGTCAACGTTCTTAAGAATTGAAACAACTTGTTTAAGACCAGAACTTTTACCAGACGGTAAATCAATTTGGGTAATATCGCCTGTAACAACTACCTTAGAATTATTGCCTAGTCGCGTTAAAAACATTTTCATTTGTTCGGTTGTGGTGTTTTGTGCTTCGTCAAGAATAATAAAACTATCATCAATGGTTCGTCCACGCATGTACGCTAACGGTGCTACCTCAATTTCGCCACGTTCTTGACAACGGGCAAATAATTCAGGGCCCAACATATCAAATAAAGCATCATAAAGCGGACGTAAATAAGGGTCTATTTTTTGTTGCAAATCACCCGGCAAAAAGCCAAGGCTCTCACCTGCTTCAACTGCCGGACGCGTTAAAACAATTCTACTGATTTGTTTAGAACGAAATGCGTTAACAGCCATTGCAACAGCCAAGTATGTTTTACCGGTACCTGCAGGACCAACACCAATAGTGATGGTATTACTTTTAATTGCCTTTACATACTTTTGTTGACCAAGTGTCTTGGGTTTTACAGGTCTACCGCGTGACGTAATAATAATACACTCTGAATCGGTAAGATTAGTGATTTGTTCCTTTTCACCATCTTCAACCAAACCAATTATATAATTAACGTTTTGTTCAGTAATAATTTCGCCCTTTTCAATTAGCGCTAACAAACCATTTACTGCCGAGTAAGCAGGCTCAATTGCAGATGATTGGCCAATAATCTTCACATTATCACCATGTGAAGTTATAGTAACGTCGTATTTCTTTTCAATAATTTTTGTATTTGCATCAAAATTGCCAAAAAGTGAAGATATATAATTTATATCTTTTATTTTAATATTCTTTTCCGTAGTCTTATCCCCCATTTAACAATTCACTTTATTATAACATATTTTGTATTAATTTAAAGTAGTAATTATTAAATTTTCTTCTCTACATATATTTTTTATGTGTTTTATTATGTATTCAACTGTAACCGAAGTATCATCTTGATAAATTTCGCGCGAAATAACGGTCACATTTTCTAATTTTTTTCTTTTAACTTCTTTCTCAAATTCAATTTCAATTTGGTTTATTAACTCACTTTTTTTAAACTGTGCATTGTAAGTCGTAAAAAAATCATATTGCTTTTTGTGAAGTATTATAGGCATTTTATGCTTCAAAAATTGAAGTTGTTGTTTTGAATAATTTTCTGTGAAATTGCCTTTTGTTTCACCTAAAAAAATCGGTAGTTTAAAACCGAAAAATTCTAATACAAACTTTTGTTTATTTTCGCTAGTATATTTTTTCATTTCCTGAATGTACGGTTTACTTATAACTATTTTTGTTTCAATTTCTCCTAAAATTTCACCGCTTGATTTAATAAAATTCACCCTGTCCCCAATATCTACCGTACCACTTATAAGTAAATCACCCTTTTGAACTGCATCACCAATCTTAATTTGTGAATTACCGGATAAAACCTTTATATTTTTTATTACTGCATCATCGGTAGCAATTATATTACTTGGTGAAAATTCAGGAATTTGCGATTTAACCTCGGTGACGTTTACTGTAATTTTAGTGCCCTCTACATTAACTGCTGCCCAAGCAAGTTTATCACTATCAAGTAAAATTTTATCTTTTGAAATCACGGTATTAATATTTTTTATGTATTGTCCAATATAAATACCCTGACCTTTACACAAACCAATTATTTCTTCTTTGCTTGTATTTTTAGCACCGACAATCTCAATGTCCCATACAAAACCAGATAACAATTTCAAAATTGCTAAAAATAACACTATTCCAATGACCATACCCATGCGAAGTTTATATTTAGAAACAATTATACGAAAGCCACATTTTTTAATGATTTTGATTCTAACACCCGACTTACCTCTAATTTGGCGAAGTCTCTTAAAATCCTTCATCATAATGCATAATTCAATATAACCTTTTTGCCTATGTACATTCCAAGTTGATATTTGATTTTTAGCACAAAGGTTTAAAATTCGTTCAGGAAAATCACCATAAACTTTTATAATCACATAACTGAATATAGTTCTGTACATATTTATAATCGACACGTTTATTCACCAAACTCTACCTTCGAAATTTTGCCCACGATTGTTATGTTTGCATCAGTAAAATCAAGTATTTCAAAACAACTACCAAATAGGTAAATAATTTTTTTACCTAAATTTAGTGTTACAAAATTTTCATCATAATCAATTACACTTTTGCATCCGTCAATTATTACCTTTTTATTATCAATGAAATTTATATGTGATTCGCCTAATTCACTAAACGCGGAATCGGTAGATAAATTAAATAGATTAATTTTTTTTGCCTGCTTTTTCAAACCTACTTTTAATTTTTTAGCCATTATATTCACCTCAAAACTATATATTTAAAATATGAGTTTATTTTTATAATAATTCTTAAATTAAGGCGGTATAATATGTTAAAAATAAAAAATGCATTAATTTCAATACTATCAATTGGTTTTGTAGCACTATTAATAAATTATAGCGGCGCTGCTATTAACGGTGCGACATACGGAATGATACTTTGTGCCGAAAAAATAATACCTTCTCTATTTCCTTTTACTGCAATTACAGTTTTTATTTATAATGGAAATTATCTTGAAACGCTACTTGAAGGATTAAAAAGAAAACAACAGATTATAATATTTTTAATATCTCTTATCGGAGGATATCCAATTGGCGCAAAACTAATTAGTGAGGCATATAACACAAATAAAATAAATAAAAAAGATGCTGAAAATATGCTTTGTTGCAGTGTAAACGTAGGGCCTGCATTTTCAATATCGGTTGTTGGGGCACTAATGTTTAATTCAACACGTTTAGGCGCTTTAATTTTTATTGCTAGCATACTAAGTGCTCTTGAAATGTTTTTAATTTTCTGCAGAAAATTTGATAATAACTTACCGTTAGCAGAAAATAAATCGGTTTCAATTTCGGATAATTTTGTAAACTCGGTAGCGTCGGCTTCGGTTGCAATAATTACCGTATGCAGTTTTATAATACTATTTTCTACCGCCGTCAATATTGTAAAAATACACGTAGGTAATGTAATAATTAAAAATACCATAATAGCTGTTTTAGAAATAACAACAGCAATTAGTGAATTCAGTAACGTTTATTTAATAGCTTTTTTAATTGGTTTTGGTGGGCTATCAATTTTTATGCAGATTTTATCTTTAAGCAGAAGTTACCGACCAAACGTTTTAAAAATATTGGTTTCAAGATTAATTAACGGAATTTTTATGCTATGCAACGTGTTTATCTTGTTGAAGTTATTTAAGGTAGATACCCCCACCATATCAAACGGCTATAAAGCATCCTTTTCTATAAGCCAAGGCAATATTATTTTTTCTTTTTTATTTGTTATAAGTTCATTATGCCTTATTTACATACTTAAAACTAAAAAATATTGCGGTATTCTTTCAAAAGATATTTTTTAAAAAAAGTGCCTATTTTACTATTGACAAACTTTATAATTATGGTATAATAATCGTTGCATGTGGTGGATGTAGCTTAGTTGGTTAAAGCGCCAGTTTGTGGCACTGGAGACCGTGGGTTCGAGTCCCATCTTCCACCCCACACAAATAGGCTTTGACGAAAATTCGCCAAAGCCTATTAAAAAATTAAACAAGACACATTGGGGTGTCGTCAAGCGGTAAGACACAGCACTTTGACTGCTGCATTCGTAGGTTCGAATCCTGCCACCCCAGCCAAGTAAAAGTACCTATCCAAAATGGATAGGTACTTTTTGTTTTATTAGAACCGTAGGTTTATCGAAACATCCACACCATAACCACCATTGGTGACCATAGCAGTTTCACATCTTAAACACTTTCTCATAAAGGAAACCTCCTTTGTTTCATAGTTATATGCATTGTTTCATTGCTAATGAAACAATTAAAGTTTTGCTTTTTCAATCCATATTAGAATTAGCATCAGATTTCAAAGTGTAAAAACTGTATTGTGCTGTGCCACTAAATTTATCTTGAGTACTCCAAGTAGCAACAACCTCATAAATATAGTTTCCATTTTTTAAATCAAAGAACATGTTTCCATTTACTATAGTAGGATTGATGTTTTCACTTTTAGCATTGGTTTGGCCCCAGTGTTTTTCTTCCCAACATCTTATATAGATTTCATCTGGTGGTACTTCATAAACAGGAGTCACGCCTTTAGCGTTAAATTGTATTTTAGCTTGTAAAGGATCACCAATAGTTGCATAGTGTGCCGGAAGAATATCTATGGACGGCATTGATTTTTTCATCATCAAAGGATGTCCGCTATCACTTATTACGTTTTCGCGCATTCCGTTGGTTTCTTCGTGAATCCAATAGGATGATCCTTTTAGCGCCTCGATGCTTTGACCATTGCTTACCACAACCAAAGTGGGTGGCACGTCAATTACTTTGTCGCCTTCATATTTTGGCAACGACATATCAATCGCATTATTCAAATCAGCATCAAAACTTGTGACAGCTTTAAGAAGATCATCCGACACCGCTACAGTTACAAACCATCCTGCCATAGCGTTATCTACAAACTCTGCATTGGTGGTTTCTACAACATGAACATAGAACGATTTATCATCGTATCCCACGTTTTGCATCTTGAAGCGATGAGTAGAGTTACCGGCACCAACATACACCAACACTAAACTGTTTTCTTCAAAGAATGTATTGTCATACTTTGCGGTGACATTGTTGAAAGACTGCACTTCATCCCATCCACGATCCATTGTGTATGTGTTACCAAAGGATTGTTTGAACTGCTCTAACTCAGTTAAGGTGTCAAACTTGTAAATAGGAAGATGTTGCACACTGTCGATAGACATTTTATCGGTATTAAGAGCCTCTATATAGATCTTGCTATCATCTGACCAATTCGCATAAGATACTGTAGATTCAAACGTTTGAACATTACTTGAGTCTCCACCACCAATTTGGGAAACAGAATAATATTCTTTGGCAGCGTTTTCGCAAAATGCTCTTTGCTCATCATCGTAAAGTTGAGAATTAAGAGCTTTATAGTGCAAATGAATTGGGAACTTACCTTTAATATCGCTTTCAAACAATTCTCCGTCATGCGGTTCCCAATATTCAACGAGTTTATAATGCCCGTGTTTGCCTTCCTGCTTAGCGGTAATAACTGTTGGAATATGGGCTGAGGTTTCTAATTTAACAACACCATTTTCACAACTATATTCGTGATACATTGCCCACAAATAAACTATTGTTTTGTCTACAGATTTATCGACTTCTAATATTTTACAGCTAACAGCGATAAAATTATCATAATCAATACTATGGCTGTACTTGTAATCTGAATGATGGTCTGCTACTTGCGTATCAATAAATACCGATAATTCATCATCTATTGTTGTTCTAGGATTTGTCAAGAAGCAAACTGCAACTGCAATACTTGCAACAATAGCGGTTACAACAATCCAAAAAGCAGGTTTCTTATAATTCAGCACAGATTTCACTCTATTTTTTACACCCACCTCTCCAAAAGCAAGAGGACAAGCCGCAATTATACGGCGGTTTACACTGCAGGTCAAAAGCGCCTGAGAGTAATCGGCTTTTTGCTCGTTATCAAATTCTTTTACAACCTTTTCATCGCAAGCAAGCTCAATGTCACGGCAAAGAAGCAGGTAACCGAGCCACATTAAAGGATTAAACCAATGAAGCGTGAGAATTAGAAAACCAAGCGGTTTCCACCAATGGTCTTTACGGAGGATATGTGCTTGTTCGTGGGCGATAACATGTTCCATATCCTGCTCATTCATATTGAACGGCAGATAGATCTTTGGTTTTACGATTCCAAGCACAAAAGGCGAAACTGCATTTTCACTCTGGAAAATGCTATCACGGAGCAATACCGCCGTGCCAATTTTTCTCTTTACTTTGAAATAACTGATTACGGTATATAAGAGCATTCCGATAATACCGATAATCCATACAATCGACAAAATTGGAATAAGTATTTGCAAAGGATTTGCACTCGTTACAGGATCGGGAGCAAAAGACTCGCTGATAACAGGATTTATCGTATTGTTAAGAATAGGAATACCAGAATTGATTTCAGGTGTGGCATCCATCATTATTTCGGGACTAATTGTTTCAGCACTAGGAATAAGGCTCATTACACTCTCAATAGAGAATGGGCAAATCAGCCTAACAGCAACAATACCCCAAAGAAGCACCGCAATCCATTTGGGTGCTTTCTTAAGCAATAATCTTAAAAGCAATACCGCAAGTACAATCCAACTCGCCGATATGCTCATATTAACAATACTCAAGAAAAAACCACTCATTTTGATTCTCCTTTTCTATATCGGTCTATCATCTGCTGAACCGCATCAATTTCTGCATCAGAAATCTTTTGATGTTTCGTAAATGCAGCAATAAACGCCGGCAAGGAGCCTTCAAAGGTTTTCTCCACCATTTCATTAAGTTCTGCAGCCTGCACCTGATCTTTACTCACAAGCGAGGTTACAATCTTATTATTGTTTTCTAAAATACTACGTTCGGAAAGTCGTTTAATAACCGTATAGGTTGTGGTAGGCTTCCAGCCAAGTTGTTCTTGACAAAGGGTTACTAACTCTGTGGTTTTAACAGGCTCGTGCTCCCATAAAATCAGGCAAAAACGATATTCACTTTCAAATACTTTTGGTGTATTCATTAGAAACGCTCCTTTCTCTAATACGTTAGAGGACACTTTTATTCTAACGCATTAGAGAGGATTTGTCAAGATACCTATTTGAATTTTGCGAAAAGGCACCGCCGAAGCAATGCCTTTTCCTTTATTTATTTCTTGAATTTTTGATATAGCAAACTGTATAGGTTTCAAGAAGTGCTATTAAAATATAACAAACGAGATTGAGTAACATATCGAAGGATGTTCCGTAAACATAGGTTGCCAGCGGTATGCCTAACAACGTAGTGTGAAGGCAGACTAAAAATCCATATACAGCAAAAGGTAATATCCAGGCAAGTATAAAGTATATCCTGCCACCCCAGCCAACCACTAAAGAATCCATCGTACCGATGGATTCTTTTTTTACTTTGAAAAACTTTTGTTGATATGATATGATTTAATTAATTCAACAGATTTTATGTTTTGTGTTGTTCGCTCAATAACCTCAGTAGCGTATAATTTAATTACAAAATTAAAGGAGGTTCTTAATATGAACACAGACAAAATTATAGCAGAATCAATCGCAAAGGACTACGCACCTAAAGACAATTCAAAAATTATTGCTTTAAAAAAACTTGATGCCAAAGCAAAGCTTCCCGCCACCATTTTCACATACACTTGTGGCATTATTTCTGCATTGGTGTTTGGCACAGGCATGTGCCTTGCAATGCAAGTCATTGGCAGTGGCGTTATCGGCATCGTATTTGGTGTTATTATTGGAATTATCGGACTTATCGGTTGTGGCGTAAATTATCCAATCTATCTAAAAATGCTTGAAAACGGCAAATCAAAATACGCATATGAAATCGTACAACTTGCCCGTGAAATAAGCGAAAACTAACACGAAAAAGGAGTAGTGCTATGAATAAATCAGAGAGCAAATATTTTAATACTGCTGTTAAAATGGATATGGCGCTAATCTCATTACTCAAAAAGAAATCGTTTGAGTATATAACCATAAAAGAGTTATGTGATACCGCGGGTGTTAATCGCTCTACTTTTTATTTGCACTATGAGACTATAGGAGATTTGCTAACAGAAACAACAAGTTTTTTAATTGATAGGTTTGTCTCGTATTTTGATATTGATTCAACCAATTTTGTACGTAACATTCCACAATGTGAACCTAGTGAACTAAATTTTATTAGCGATAAATATCTTTCTCCATATCTTACCTATATTAAAGAAAATAAAGAAGTATTTTCCACCGCCTTAAACAATGGAAAATCCTTGGGATTTGAAAAGGTTTACAATAGAATGTTCGAACATATATTTAATCCAATTTTAGAAAAATTCAATTATCCTGCCAGCGTACGCAAATATGTAATAATGTATTATCTTAACGGTGTAACCGCATTTGTTAGTGAATGGTTAAAAGACAATTGTGAAAAATCCGTTTCCGATATCTCACATATAATCAAGGATTGTATTTTTGGTCTTGATGGGTCAATAAAAACACCATTTTCAAAATAATATAAATTTAAATCAAAAAAGTATTAAAAAGCCTAAAACTATAACATTGGTTTTAGGCTTTATAATATATATGATGATTTGTTTATTATATATTTGCAGTAATATTTCCCCTTAAATTTAAATAATATCTATCAAAGACATAAAGGAGATTTTATATGCAGAAAACTATTGAAGAATACATTCAAGAAATGCGAAACTTTGCAAAGCAAAGCGGTTATTCGCAAAATAAAGCAATAACTACTGCGGCCGCCTCGCCTGTACCTGCTACACCTGCTACGGTTGGTGAACTAATAATTTTAGTCACGCATTCACGTAGCACGTTTCCTGTAGTTAATGCAGATGTAACAATTTTTGACCGAGATAACAACATAATTAAAACAGTAACTACCGATGTCAGCGGTCGTACCGAGCGCATTGTTTTACCCGCACTACCAAAGCAACTTTCTGAAACACCTAATAATTTAGGCGAAATTGCAAAGTATTATAACGTACAAATAGACGCTGAAAATTTTGTTAGTGTATTAATTCGTAACGTGCCTATTTTTGAAGGTGTGACTTCACTTCAAGGATATGATATGTTATATCGCGGTGCTGCCAATAACCAAGAATTACAAATTATTGAATTACCTATTACTAATATATGAGGTGACCTTTCATGCCGATTATACCTTACATACCTACTAACATTACGGTGCATTTAGGCACACCAAATCAAAACGCCGAAAACATTACCGTACCATTTACCGATTATATTAAAAACGTAGCGTCGGGTGAGATATACCCAACGTGGCCGGATAGTGCACTTAGAGCCAATATTTACGCAATAATTACCTTTGCACTAAACAGAATTTATACCGAATGGTACACATCAAAAGGTTATGATTTTAACATAACCAGCACAACTGCTTTCGACCAATCTTACGCAAAAGACCGCGAAGTTTATGAAAACATTAGCAATATAGTTGATGAAATTTTTAATGATTACATAGTACGTCAAGGTGAAATTCAACCATTATTTGCACAGTTTTGTAACGGCACTACTTCAACCTGTGCAGGACTTTCTCAATGGGGCACTGTAACCCTTGCAAATCAAGGACAAACGCCCTACCAAATTTTGCAAAATTATTATGGAGAAAATATTAATATCATTGAAAATGCGGCGGTTCAAGATATTGAAGAATCATACCCGGGAAGAGAATTAAGGGTTGGTGATGCGGGTAACGACGTTAAAATTTTCCAACAACAACTTAATCGTATTTCTCGCAACTATCCTGCTATACCAACAATAGCTATAACGACGGGCATTTTTGACAATCAAACACGTGAATCTGTTGAAAAATTTCAAGAGATTTTCAATCTGCCAATCACGGGTACGGTAAATAAATCTACATGGTATAAAATTAAAGAGATTTATAATGGGGTCAAGCGACTAGGTGAACTACTAAGTGAGGGCCTCAAACTTGAAGACGTTACAACACAATATTCACGCGAATTAGTAGAAGGCATGAGTGGATATGATGTTATAACAATACAGTATTATCTTAACGTAATTTCTTATTTCAATCCAAACCTAAATATTTTTCCAATAAGCGGAACATTTGATACCAACACAGTTAATGCCGTAAATGCTTTTCAAAATGAATATGGTCTTTTAATGAGCGGTACGGTTGATGAAATAACATGGAATAAAATGACAGAAGTTTATAATAATATTTTAAATTCACTTCCCCCCGATTATCAAGGAACGGCCGCAAAACTATACCCGGGTTACTTTTTAACTCCCGGCGAACAAAGTGAAAACGTGCGCGACTTGCAAACATATTTATCAGTTATTTCAAATAACAATCCCGAAATACCTCCAGTAACCATTGACGGCATATATGGTAACGAAACACGTGATGCAGTTTATACCTTTCAAGCATTAAATGGTCTGCCTCCTACCGGTTCAGTCGGACCCGTTACTTGGTCTAAAATTGCTAATCAATACGATGCAATTATTAACTCTTAACATTTCTTTTTAGTGTAGCGATATAAAGCGTTGTAAATATTGTAATTTCAAAAAACAGCAACGCAACAGATACGTACACATTTTGCGAAAATGAATTAAATATCTCTGACGCAGCAACTAAAATCGAAGTTATTACAGTACTATAAATCAAAATTTTGCCAAATTTCTTACTAATTTTATTTGATACCTTAATTATTACCTTTAAAATTACAGACGCCTTTATTAACGAAGAAATAAAGTATATAAAATAGGTTATCCCGTCCATTCTACTAAACGAGTTGCCAAGCGTAATAATACTTGTAACCGACGAATACGGGTATGGTACACGAGCTATTAAGTCGGTACCCAACACCAAAATTACGTTTAAAACACAAATAAATAAAAAGCCTAATCCTAAAGTATAACCTAAAATATAGGTCTTTTTTGATTTTAATTTTTCAGGAATTTTACCTATAAATACCGCAGCAATAATTATTTGACCAATACCGTGGGCAAATAAGAAGACAGTTTGTGAAGTTAGTGATTTTAAATTAAATGTTATATTTTGTTTAAATAATTCGAAATTAATATTCGGTATTGAAAAAATAAAAATCACAACAAAAGAAATTGCGGTAATTAAAAAGGCAAAAAGCGAAATTACGTAAATAATTTTCTTTTTTTGTTTAGCAAGATACAACGCTAATAAAATAAATATTGCCGATAATACGACTGCCGATGTATTTGGTAGTCGTATTTTATCTATTAATAAGACGTAATCATTTGCAGTGACAAATAAAGAAATTAAAGCAAAAATAAGAAAAAAAACTCTAAAAGTATTGTTAAGCGCAAAGTTGTTTGACACTTTAAGCGATAGCACGTTACAACGAGAAAATTGCACCAAAAGTGTTGTTAAAGCCAGTGAAATTACAAAACACAAAAGAATGCTCAAAACGGTCTGCTCTGCTCCATTACCTTGCGGAAAAACAATTATTAAATTACCAATTAAAAACATTGCAATTAGGCAAATACTGTGCTTAAAGTAGGTTTTATCTAGATTCATTTATGCTTCACCTACTATTCTTAATTTTAATGGTTTTGTATAGCCGAACTTATTCAGTACAGTAACAATTGCAGATTCAAAACCATTTTTAAAAGTTTCAAACGAATTAATTTTTTCCATATTTTTAAGTGTAACTTTTACACTCAGTATATTATTTTCTTCTTTAATTTTGCATTTTTTAAAATTTACAGAATCACTACCGACTGATATTTTACAGGGCAGCAATTCTTCGCTTAACATATAAAGAATTTGTGCTTCTAAAAGGTCTAATTTGCCCAAAATACCGCCTTTAAAATAATTGCAACCGCTAACTTGATAGGTGCCGTTATGCTCAACAAACGGAATTTTATATAAATCATTTAATTCACGGTTTAGAATTTTCACAAGCGAATCACCTTTTGTAATTCCAAGTGAATTTTCACTAAATCTCAGTAAACTCATTATTTGATAACCGCTCGGCTTATTGTCTTTATTTGCATTTATTAGATTATAAGCCGATTCACTACTAATGGGTCTAATACTAAGTGAAATATTTTCTTCCGAAATAACATAACCATAAATGTTATTAAGTGTTACCTTATCTAAACTTGTGTTTAAAATTAAAATCGGACATTGACTTAACATCAGCTTGCCGTCTATTTTTGTTTCTAAATCAGATACTGCTGTTTGCATGTTTTTGCCTAGCCCCGTAATTATTTTAATTTTATACGAATCGTCATTATTGGTCGTATTGATATTTATATATTCGGCAGTTAAAAGAATATTTTCGTCGAGGCTGTCTACTCCTAATGCCGATACAATTATTCTACTTTCAGGTTCTATATAATCACTGCCGGACCTACAACCTGTTAAAATTAAAAAGCAAATTAAACAAATTAAAATTTTCTTCAAAATTATTTCATCCTAAAACGTCTAAAATTTTCGGTTAGTGAATGCGGTCTTGAAACCATATAATTCCAAGGTGAGCGTACAAGTGTGTCTTTTAGGCTGCTTTTTGAGAATATAAATATGGAATCTGTATAGTCAGAACCGAAAGAGCGTAATGAAAATATTTTTACAAACATAACTGTGGTACCGACAAACAAACCAAACAATCCAAAAAAGGTTGCCGATAAAATTAAAATAATTTTATAGTAAAAAATTGCAGTTTTTAATTTCGGCAACATAAGGCTGGCAATACCGCTTAAAGCCACTACAATCAAAAGCGGTGCGCTAATTATTTTTGCTTCTACTGCCGCCTGGCCAACTACCAAACCGCCAACAATACTAAGTGCGTGGCCAACCCCTTGCGCCATACGAATTCCCGTTTCTTTTAATATTTCAAAAATTATGCTTAAAACAATACACTCAACAAATGTTGAAAACGGAATGCCGCCGCGCGAAGTAGCAACACTTAAGAGAAATGAAGTTGGTAACAGTTGTGGATTATAAATTGTTATTGCAACATACATCGCCGGTGCAAATACTGCAATAAAAAAACAGATATAGCGTAAAATTCTACCAATTGCAGCAAACCAGAAATTCAAATAATAGTCATCATCAGATTGAAAATTTTCAACAAATAAATATGGTATTGTAAGCACCACGGGTGTACCGTCAACCATTAACGCTACCCTACCCTCAAGCAGACGTGCCGCAACTACATCGGGTCTTTCGGTACTACCGATTGTTTTAAACCAAGAATTTTTATTTTCATTTATAAGTTCATTGATGTAATTACTATCGAGAACACCATCAATATCAATTTTTTTAATTCTTTTCTTAATTATTTCAACAGTACGTTTTTTAACAACTGAATCAATATAGCAAATAAAAATTTTCGTGTCGGTTTTACGTCCGCAAGTTAAATATTCCACACATAAATCGGGTGTTGGTAATTTTCTTCTCAGCATTGCGAGATTTAACATAAGCGCCTCATCAAAACCCTCGCGCGGGCCTTGTAAAACACGTTCGTCACTCGGCTCACTTATACCACGCGCGCGCCAACCCTTTGTGTTAATAATTAATGCCTTTTTACTGTTGTCAATTAGTAAAACAGTATCACCATATAAAATCCCCGACAACATCTCGCCAACGTTGGATGTCGCCTTGATTTCATTTGCAAAGATAACTGAATTTTTAATGAAGGTTGCTTTGTCTTCTTCAAAATCGTTTCTTTTTGCCAAAACAAGCGGTTTAACAATTGACTCGTTTAAAATGGTCGTATTAACCATACCATCCATAAATAAAATGAGGCAGTTAGAAATTTTTGAGGAGATTTCCCGCATTCTAAAAACGGCATCTTTTTTAAAAATTTCGGTAAATAACATTTTGTCAGTTTCAATGTCACCACTAATGTTTTTATCCTTAAAACTTTTTAGTTGTCTATCCATATTTTAACTCCGTTTGATTTTTATTTAGTATCAACAAAAAGTTTTTGCAATATACAAAAACACCTGCAACAAAGTTGCAGGTGTTAAATAAATTAGTGCATTTTAAGACGCAAACGAAGTTTATCGGCAATCATTGCAATAAATTCACTGTTTGTAGGCTTACCTCTATCATTTTGGATAGTGTACCCAAAGTAAGAATTTAATACGTCAATATCGCCTCTGTCCCAAGCAACCTCAATAGCGTGTCGAATTGCTCTTTCAACCCTTGATGACGTCGTGCCATGTTTCTTGGCGACGGTTGGATATAAAATCTTGGTAACAGAGTTTACTACCTCACTATTTGTAACCGATAACATAATTGCTTCGCGTAAGTAATGATAACCCTTAATATGTGCAGGTACGCCGATTTGATGTATTATTTCGGTTATCATAAGTTCAAGGTCGGCAGAGTCAACACTGTTTTTATTTGTTTCATCGCGGCTTACACCACGCCAAGACGAAACCTTTACTATTCTATCTGCCATGGTTTTTATATCAAAAGGTTTTATAAAGTAATAATTGGCACCTGCCGATAGCGTTTCTTTCTCAAGCATAGGATTATCGTAACTTGAAATTGCCATTACCATAGGCTTTTCACTCATATCGGAATTATTTAAATTATCCAATACACCAAGTATATCAAGATTTGGCATAAACACATCGGCAACAACAACGTCCGGCTTAATCTTTTTAACGCAATCTAATAATTTAAAACCATCCTTCTCGCATAAATTTGTTTCCATTCCGTATTCATCAAACGCCTGTCTGCAGGCATTACCCAATTCAGTTGATGTGTCAGCAACCACAACCTTTAGTTTCTTACCCATAAATATCTTCCTTTCAATTTTGTTATCCATATATTACCACACAAATTTGGATAATGCAATACTTTTTGCGAAATTATTTGGAATTATTTGGAATTTATTTTGACAAAACTTTGGAAATCACGACAAAACAATATTTTAAAACCCATTAATTTCCATTATGTTGCTTTTTATAGCAATTAAATTCGAGCAAAATAATGTAAAAAAAATCTCTCGCAGTAGTTTTAAAAAACACTGTGAGAGATTTTGTTGATTTTAGAGTTCTACGTTTAAGGGATTAATACTTAATCACGACGTTTCCAAATCCAATATGCATTATTGCTTATAGGTTTCTGCTCCATTTTTATTAAGGTTTAAAACTATCACCGATAATATCACTAAAATAATACCTATTACCGAAAGTAAAGTCAACTTTTCTTTATAAAAAATTAGGCCTACAATTGTTGCAACAACAGGTTCTGCAGTTGCTAAAATTAGCGCAATGCCTGATTCAAGCCCTTTAAGTCCACTTGTATACAGAATGTATGGCGCTATTGTGCTAAATACCGCAATTATTAATACAAAGGTTAAACTTTCGGGTGCAGAAACGATTATACCAAACGTTTCTTTTGCATTGATAAATGGAAATGAGCCGATTAGTGAAAAAACAAATGTATAGAAAGTAATCGTTAATGCCATATACCCTTTTTTAAGAGCGAAACGGCTAAATACTGTATAAAGGGCATAGAAAAATCCCGAAGCAATACCTGTAAAAATACTAAGCGTAGTAATGCCATTATCTTGACCGAATATTCCCGCCACAAAACAGCAGCCGACAAATGCAATAATGCAAGCAAATATTTTCTTAAACGTAATCTTTTCTTTAAAGAATAAAGCCGCCAAGAAAACCATAATAAAGGGTGCCGTATACATCATAATACTTGCAAAAGATAGCGAGGTAAGACTGATTGTATAGAAATTAAAAAAGGTAAATAATACGATGCTTATAATACCTGTACCGATAAAGCACCAAATATCCTTTAATTTGATTTTAAACAGCGTTTTATTGTAAAAAAACAATATGGGAGCCATAAGTAAAACGGTAGCAAGCGCGCGCAAAAACACCACCTGCATAGAACCTAAACCAAATGAATTTAATTCCTTAACCGAAATACCTATTGTACCCCAAAGACACGCCGAAAGAATGATTAAAAACGGACAGAGTTTTTTCATAACTTTACCTAATCTAACTCCTTAAGGCCTGTATAAAGTTCATAATACCTTCCCTTTTGAGCCAATAAATCATCGTGATTGCCACGTTCAATAATTTCACCTTGCTCAAGCACCATAATTGCATCGGCATTTCTAACGGTTGAAAGTCGGTGTGCAATAACAAAGGTAGTACGATTTTTCATAAGTCTTTCCATACCATGTTCAATGTGCCTTTCAGTTCTTGTATCAACCGAACTTGTCGCCTCGTCAAGAATTAAAATAGGAGCCTTTGAAATAGCGGCACGCGCAATATTAAGCAACTGTCGCTGTCCTTGCGAAAGGTTAGCACCGTCACCCGTAATTACGGTATCATAGCCGTTTTCAAGACGCATTATAAACGAGTGCGCACTTGCGTTTTTAGCTGCGGCAATTACCTCTTCATCGGTGGCATCAAGTCTGCCGTAACGAATATTCTCCATAATAGTTCCGCTAAATAGATGTGTATCCTGCAGAACCATCGCAATATTTTGTCTTAAAAAATTCTTATCAATATTTCTTATATCTATGCCATCAATGGTGATTTTACCTGAATTAATATCATAAAATCGGTTTAACAAATTAGTAACCGTTGTCTTACCGGCACCCGTAGAGCCAACAAAAGCAATTTTTTGACCAGGATGTGCATACAGTGAGATATCCTTTAAAACCACCTTGTCTGCCGAATAACCAAAGGTGACATTTTTAAGCTCGACATCACCCACAAGGGAATCAACCTTTTCGCAGTGGTCAATATAGCTTTCCTCAGGCTCGGCATCCATTATGGCAAAAACGCGCTCGGCACCAGCCAAAGCAGAAAACACGGTTGAAGTCTGTTGTGAAAGCATATTTATTGGCATTGAAAATTGACGCGAATAGTTTGCAAATACCGTAAGCGCACCGGGAGTAAAACCGGTAGTACACATAAGTACACCGCCAACACCAATAGTAATGGCATAACTGATTTGTGAAGTATTGCCCATTATAGGACCCATAATACCGCCATAGAACTGAGCCTTAAACTGCTTTTCACGAAGATCATTGTTCAATTCACCAAATTCCTCGGTACAAATCTCTTCATGATTAAATACCTTGATTACCTTTTGACCTGTTACTGTTTCTTCAATATACCCATTTACTGAACCTAATGCAGCTTGTTGACCACCATAATATTTTGAACTACGCTTTGCGATGGCGGCACCACCAAGTGCAAAAATTGGTATAAATGCAATTGTGATTAGGGTTAAAAGCCAATTGGTAGTTATCATAAATATAAAAGTACCAATAAGTGTTATACTACCCGATACAAGCGATACCATTGAGTTATCAAGCATAACGCCGATATTATCAACGTCGTTAGTAAAACGGCTCATAATCTCACCCGTTGTGTTCTTATCGAAAAATTTAACAGGTAAAGTTTGCACTTTTTCAAAAAGTTGATTTCTAATCTTTACAATAGTGTTTTGTGAAACGGTAATCATAAGTCTACTTTGTATATAGCTAGTAGCAATGCCCACAACATAAATTAAAAACATAATAATTAGTGCTGCAATTAAATAAACTATTACGTCAGAGATCTTATTTTCGCCAAATATTGAAGCAATAAAAGGATAAATAAACGTTTTAAAAGAATTAACAACTCTATCTGCTTTAACCGCTACGAGTCCTGATTTAGCAATTTCTTCAGCACCAAGTCCTGCAATTCTATTGATAATTGGATTTAGCATATATGAGCCAAGTAAAGATGTTACCGTACTTACAACCATACAAAGCGCTACCGCAATCAGTCTAAATTTATGCGGTGCCAAATAGCCTAGTAATCTTTTTACAGTGAGTTTTGTATTTTGGGGTTTGCCTTTAGGGCGCGGGCCACCTCTATGGCCACCACCCATCATACCTTTAGGAGCCGCAACATTGCTAGTGTATCTTTTTTGAAGTTCTTCAAGTGTTCTTTTAGCCACTTTTATTGCGCCTCCTTCTTTTCCATTTGTGAATAATAAATTTCCTGATATTCAAGATTGTTCTTAAGCAGTTCCTCATGCGTACCGACACCGGTAATAATGCCTTCATCCATTACAACAATCATATCGGCATCCATAACCGACGTTATTCGTTGCGCTATGATTATTTTAGTTGATTCCTTCAATTCATCATGGAATGCTTTGCGAATTTGTGCCTCTGTAGCGGTATCTACCGCACTTGTTGAGTCATCCAAAATGATAATTTTAGGCTTTTTAATTAGTGCACGTGCAATACATAGACGTTGTTTTTGTCCGCCCGAAACATTTGAGCCACCTTGACCCAAATCATACTCATAACCCTTATTAAAATTGTTAATAAATTTATCAGCTGCAGCTTGTTGAGCTGCATATTCAATTTCATCATCGGTAGCATCACTGTTGCCCCATAAAATATTGTCTTTTATAGTGCCTGAAAAAAGAGTGTTTTTTTGGAGTACCATGCCAATTCCTTCTCGTAAATTATAAAGAGAATAATCTTTGACATTTACGTTATCAACCAATACTTCGCCTTCATCACAGTCATATAGACGAGGTATCATTGACACTAATGTAGTTTTACCGCAGCCTGTTGAGCCTATAATACCTACGGTTGATCTAGCCGGTATTTTTAAGTTAATTGCATTTAACACACAATCTTGACTATTTTTATAATAACGGAAAGATACATTTTTAAATTCAATTTCACCTACCGTAATAATCTTTTCTTTCTGCGAAGCATTTTCATCACTTAAATCAATATCCTCGTCAAGAACTTCTGAAATACGTCCTGCAGATGCTAATGCACGTGATGACATCATCATCATAAAAGTTACCATCATTAAGGATGATAAAATTTGCGTAACATAAGTAATAAATGCCGACAAATCACCAATAGGCATACTACCACCAATTACAATATTACCGCCAAACCATACAACGGCTAAGGTAGTAAGATTCATAAATAAAGTCATAATTGGCGAAATTAGAATCATAGTTCGCATTGCCTTTAGACCTGCAGACTTTAATTCACTATTAGCCTTCTTAAATTTATCGTTCTCAAAGTCTTCTCTGACAAAAGATCTAACAACTCGCGTATTTGTCACATTTTCCTGTACCGTTGAATTTAATCCGTCAACCTTCTTTTGAACCTTTGAAAATAGCGAAAAACCCTTTGTAATAATTCCTAAAATAGAAATAAGCATTAATGGAATTGTGATAGCCAAAACTGTTGCAAGGTCAGGACGAAGTAAAACCGCCATAATAATTGCACCGATAAGCATACCGGGTGCGCGAAGCGCCATTCTTAAAAGCATATTAACGAAGTTTTGCAACTGAGTTACATCATTTGTAAGTCGTGTTACAAGTGAACCGGTACTAAATTTATCAATATTAGAAAATGAAAATTCTTGCACTCGTGAATAAATATCTTCACGCAAATCTGCAGCAAAATTTACTGATGCCTTGGCACCAAAATAACTTCCGCCTACACCGCCAAGCATCATAATAACTGCAGTAAGCACCATAAGCGCCGAAACGCCAACACTGTACATTGGGGTGTTTGTTGCGGCATTATTGATAATCATGGATAAAAATTTAGGCATAAGCACCTCACCGATAACCTCAAGTATCATGCAAAGCGGTCCTAAAATAAAATATGCCTTATATGGTGATACGTATTTAAACCAACGTTTCATTTATTTTCTTCCTTTCTGCGGTTTTGCTAATTCGGCCAATGAGAAAAAGTCTTTAGGAAAATTCTCATTTGCAGAAATATTATTCATCATTTTATCGAGTGATTTATTTAAAAAATTTAATTCCTCTTCACTAAAACCTTCAAACAATCGGCTTTCAAACTCATCAAAATTTTTACGGCACAGTTGTGAAATTTCTATGCCCCTTTGTGTAGGCGTTAAAATATTACAACGTCTGTTTTCTTTGTCAGAAACCTTAGTGATAAGTCCCGCTTTAGCAAGTCTTTTGGTTGAAAGTGCAATTGAAGCAGGGCTTACTTTAATAAATTCACAAATATCTTTTTGGTTGCAACCTTCATTTCGAACAATAAATTCAAGAATCGGTAATTGGCCAAAATAAAGTTTGATATCCTCGCCACCCGCTTTATCAAGTATAATCTTTCTTATAAAGTGTATTCTGTCGGTTTTTTTAACAATTTCATGATATTTTTTATTCATAAATCAACCTCGAATTTAAAAAGTTAAGCGCTTAAATATTATACCTTTAGCAAATTACCCTGTCAATAAAAACATTGTTTTTTTATTTAAATTATGTTATAATAATTTCGATATAATTTTGGAGGTTTTTTTATGGCTACAAAAAAGGTTATTATTACGAGTGATAGTACCTGTGATTTAGGTGCTGAATTGATTGCAAAATATAATATTCCTATCATGCCGCTCGGCGTTACTTTAGGTGACAAATCGTATCAAGATGGTGTTGATATTACTGCCGATGATATTTATGCCTATTATGATAAAACAAAAATATTACCTAAAACTTCTGCAATTAATATAGCTGAAGCTACCGACTTTTTTAAACCCTTTGTTGATGATGGTTATGCAGTTGTACATTTTACGATTAGTTCAGAAATGTCAACAACCTACAGAAACTGCTTACTTGCTGCCGAAGAATTTGAAGACGTTTATGTAATTGACACACAAAATCTTTCAACAGGTGGCGGTTTATTAGTTCTTAGCGCTGCTTTAATGGCTGCCGACGGTATGGAAGCTACCGAAATCGTTGAAAAGGTTAACGCTCTTGTTCCCTGTATCGACGCCTCCTTTGTTATTGACAATCTTGAATATTTACACAAAGGCGGTCGTTGCTCTGCAGTTGCCGCACTTGGTGCCAACCTACTTAAATTAAAACCCTGTATTACCGTAAAAGGCGGTAAAATGGGTGTTGAAAAGAAATACCGCGGAAAATACATTGATACACTCAAAGAATATGTAAAAGACCGTATTGGTGACTATTCAAACATTTGTCTTGACCATGTATTTGTAACACACGCCGGTTGCGCACCCGAAGTTGTTGATGCAGTTGTAAATGAGGTTAAGGCTACCGCACCATTTACTAATCTATACATTACTCGCGCGGGTTGCACAGTTTCTTCACACTGTGGCGCTAACACACTCGGCGTTCTGTTTATCAGAAAATCACCAATCGCGTAATAGTGCATATACTATGACAGGGGCACTTATAAAGGATATCCTGTCATTCGGCGGTAATCATTGATTATCTGTAAGATAACCGAATTCTCGCCCCATTATATATAAAAAGCACCCGATTTTTTCGGGTGCTTTTCATTTTACAATAGGTCTTCTTCTGTATAAGTTGGAGTATCATCAACATAAACACCCAGACGTCGTCTAAGTTCAATATCATCATTAGGATGCTCCAAATAATACGGGTCAATCATATACTTCTTTATAACGTTAAAAACGTTAAACTGAATTATTAAAAATCTA
This sequence comes from Clostridia bacterium, assembly GCA_017436255.1. Classification (GTDB taxonomy): domain Bacteria; phylum Bacillota; class Clostridia; order Oscillospirales; family Acutalibacteraceae; genus SIG565. The sequence goes on along the minus strand of JAFSDK010000044.1, from coordinate 55,105 downwards.
ACGGGTGGTACAACAAAAAATACAACTAAAATAAATAAAAAGTTTGTTATGGGCATTCCTATAAAACCTATCAAATAACACAAACCATAAAGTAATAACATAAAAACAAATATAAGCAAATTGTTTTTAATACCAAGTAGAGAGAGTTTAAGGCTATTTATATAAATTTGTTTAAGTTTAAGTTTAAAAGTAGTCAGAATAAACCACAAATAATAACGTACGATAAAGAAAATCAACAAAACAGTAATACAAACAGCGAGGAAAACCAAATGAAAGGTCTGACCGGTTGCCATAAATTGATAATAGAAAAAATAAATATCATAGGCTAAAAATGCAATTATTATGATGTTAATAATACCTGCCGGTAGAGCCTGTTTCCAATTTTTCTTAATAGTTGAAAAAAAATCGCTTGTACCAAATGAGTGTGTATCAACAGCCATATTTCTCGTAATATTAGTCATACCTGCAGCGGCAAAACCTGAGGTAACACCGAGCAAAGTCAATAACCAATACCAAATGCTACTAATACACAACTTCCAAAAGTTTTTAAAATAAATTTCAAAAAACTCAATAAATCTCTTCTTCTTGGGGGCGTTTTTTTCTACACCCGGGCCCTCTTTTTCATAATTGAATAATCCAAAAAAACCTGCCATAATTAACCTCTGTCTTTTTTTCTATAAATAAATTTTTCACTCAAACGAATTCTATTATAACCAAGTAAATACGAGCACTCAGATATAAGTGGTAATATTAAAAACATAGTTAATGATAATAAAATTTGCCCAAAAGTAACATCTGCTACCGATATTGTAGTTTCACCCAAAGATAGATTAATAATTGAAAACCACTGATAATTTATAAACCTAAATATATGAATTACCTTATCGGTAATTAAGCCGAATTTTGCAAACAATAATATAAACCATGATAAAACATTAGGAATTACAGCAAAAGCGCCTATAATTAAACCTCTCAATCGATTAGGCTTAATATGGTCAAAATTCACAAGGTTAGCATCACTATCACCAAGTGCCCATAAATGTTTATAAATAAAAGAAAAAACAATAATCAAAGTTATAATTTGTGCGATAAGCACAGTAAAAAATTTTGGCGTTCCTGACAACTCATTCCTTAGAGCAAGCGTTGAAATCTCAATCCCTTGATCTTTATATTGTTCAATTAGTGCATCATCGCCGTCTTCATAGTAATGTACATATAATGTTTCGCCCGTCTTAGAATTACGTGCTTCATAGCCAATTACGTCGGTAAAAGTGCCAACCGATAAAACCGAGATTGATAGATAAATAAAAAATGCCAAGAGCGCACAAATCATATACCTAATCCAACACGCAAAGGCAACCTTAATATTTTTTTGCATTTCCTTCACTTCCTATCTTGTCCATTATATTATATTAAAAATAAAAAAGCAAGCACTGTTATTTGTGCTTGCTTTAATTTACACTTTATTAAAAAATAATTAATAGCACTACGGCCGCAAGAACCGAAGCTACTGCAACAGAAACAATTGTACGAATTCTGCGCTTAAGTTTAAAGCGCTTTCTTACGCCGGGTGTACGGTATATATCAGACTCAAATTTACCAATAAGATTTTGCGCCTCACTACTTAAGCGTTTTGTACTAATATTACCATACTGAGGACTAACAAATAACACAACCTTATCAAACATTACGCTACCTGTATCGTTAATTTCAATAACCGTTTTATTTACACCTTTTACCAAAAAAACACCACCAAATTTTACTTAAAAATATTTTTGGCAAAATTAAACCTCAATATTCAGGTTAACATAAAAATGTTAATAACTCGGTTAATAAGTTGAAAAAGTGCCGTATTTTAGGCGAAAAGTTATTAACAAATGGGCTGTTTTTGCGTATTATGTAAAGTTTTCGACATTATTCGAAGTTCTTTGCAGTTAGAAATCCTATCGATCTTTCAACCGAATCTTTGGCATTTTCCCAATCACAATTTTCTTTATTGCCTTGATAGTTATACACCTTGCAATAATTTTTAATATCGGTAGTTAAAGTTGATAAATATTCCTCGGTAATTCTTGAAACATTATTTAAGAAGGCGTCACCGTAATTGCGCATTTTCTTTTTATCCATATTATTTACAAGCATTTCATAATGTGGAAGACAGAACATTTTTTGATTATTAAATAAATCGCGAAAATCCATCTCTGTTTCGTAACAACGATAAAGTGTTTCAATCATTCGCGACATACCCCACTCAATTTTATCACAAATAAAGCAAGACTCATTTAGTCGGCTTACTTTACTTGCTTTTTTAATAGGTGAGTTAAAGAGTTTGCCGTCAAAAATCACCTTTTTTTGCTCATCAAGGTGGGTTTCTATCATTAAAGCAAGTGCCAGTCTGCCCCTGTGTGAAAGCATATCAGAAAAATGCTCACGACAAAAACCTTTTTTATTTGTTTCTATTCTAACGTCAGGCTCCATCATAGCCGCACCCATTATGTAATCAATAATATGTGTTTCCACCGTCTTTTTCATACGGCAAATTGGACAACCGTCATTAACTTCAAATACCTCACTGACGGGTATAGTGCAAATATCATCTCTCATTTATATCATCTCCTCTTGTTATTATACAATATTTGTGATAAAATTTAAATATATTTTTTGGAGTGTTATTGATGAATATTAAATATATAAACAATAATGTAATTTTAACCGATATTAAAAATTTCAATATTGCCCAAACACTTGACTGTGGTCAGGCTTTTCGTTGGTCTAAAGATGATAATGATATTTGGCAAGGTATCGCCTTTGGTCAATTTCTTAAACTAAAGCAGACCGATGATTGTATAACATTTTTTAATACAGATGAAATGACATTTAACAGAATATGGCGTCCGTATTTTGACATTGATCGTGATTATACTGATATTATTAAAAATATTTCACATAATGATACATTAAAAACTGCCGCTTCATACGGTTACGGAATACGTATTCTTCGCCAAGACCCATGGGAAGCGCTTTGCTCTTTCATAATTTCACAAAACAACAACATACCGCGAATTAAAGGTATTGTTGAACGTTTATGTGTAAACTTCGGTAATGAGATAAAGGGCGGCTACTCCTTCCCGACTGCACAAAAAATTTCAAATTTAAGTCTTGATGATCTTCAAGTACTTAGAAGCGGTTTTAGAGCAAAATACATACTTGATGCAGCGAAAAAGGTTGCAAGCGGTGAAATTGATTTTGCCAAATTAAATAAAAAGTCAACCGATGAAACACGAAATCAACTTATGACTATATACGGTGTTGGTGCAAAGGTGGCCGATTGTGCGATGCTATATGGTATGGGTAGATTAGATGCATTCCCAAAAGACGTGTGGATTAGACGTGCTCTTGACGTTTTGTTTGGCGGCGAATTGCCTGAATCCACAAGTCAATATGCGGGCATTATTCAACAGTACATATTCTTTTATGCCAGAGAAACTAAATTAAACATATAAAAAAGAGATGCTAAGCATCTCTTTTTTTAATCTAACGCTAAACCAAGATAATTTACACCATTATCCGACGGGTAAATCATACCCGAACGAAGTCCGAAACTTTCACTTGGTACCAGTGCTGAAAGCTTATTACAATTCGTAAGTTTAAGAATTGAGGCAACAAAAACATCGCGGTTTTCGTCTGACAACAGTTCGCGTATATTAACCACGCCGTCTTCAACGTAAAATACTGCTAAATTTTGCTTTAAATCGCCTTTATCGGTATAAACCTCATACTGTTCAAGCACATATTCAAGTGCCTCATCGCAAAGATTTAATGAGTTTTCAGGCAACAATAAATTCCTTACTGCAATAAACTCATCAATATCCTTTATTTTTTTAATCTCAATGGTGTTATTTCCTTTAATTTCTGTAATTTCATTATTATAAAATGCGGTAGTAAATCCTAACTTTTCATAATAGTTATACAGGCTTTGCTCGGCGGGTTTCAAGGCAAGAACATCGTAATATTCTTTCGCTTTTTCGATTAGACTGCGCATAAGCCCCTTTGAGCGAAATTCTGGCTTTGTAGCAGCGGCATAAATATAACCGACCGAATTATCATTTAAAGTTGCACTAATTACAAAAAGTTGACTTATTATTTCACCGTCTTTTTGAATAAAAAAACAATCTTTAAAAAATCGACTTAATAACCCATTGGTAGAATTTTCTGTTTCACCCTTAAAGGTATCCATATGCAACTTTTTAGAAGAATTGTATATTGAAATTGGAACTGCAATATATTTTCTTAAAAGTTGATGTGGTTTATATGAAAGTTTGGCTTTACGCAACCCTTCAATACCAAGGTCTTCTTCCCTATTTATCAATTCGTGTTTTATACGTCTTGCAAATTCTCTATTAATTACGGCATATGCACCTGGATAATCACTAAATGCTTTTTCAAACATTACGTCAAACACGTTTTCGTTTATAGCGGCGCCAAGTGTTATGGCAACAACCTTGCCATCGATACGAATTAAACCACCAGAAACGCTGAATTTTGACATATTTTGCACCAAAAAATGTATGCCATTGCGTTCAACCATCGTTTCAGCATTTACTTTTTGCGGATTATCAGCATACCACTCATCTGACATCATCAAAAAATCTTCTTTATTAATATCACTTAAATCTTCATATTGCCAATTAAATTTTTTGGTAAACGCCGAAATGTGATTACGCTTAGAATGATATTTTTTACCGGAAAGTTCTGCTAAATCACTTTGTTTATATATATACTCTGCAGCATCTCTCACTTCGTAAATAAAATATTCACTACCGAATTTATCATTAAACTCATTCAGTACTTTATCATCTTCAAGTAAAAATTGCGGAATAATATTTTCTTTAGCGCAATATTCACAAATCTTGTTTACCGACTTTTCGACATCACTGCAAAGCATCAAAGAAAAAACAGGTCCGTTCTTATCGTCAATTCTGATATATACGTCTTTGCCGTCAACATAAAAAAGCGGATTATACGACGGGTACCACACCGCTAAATTCAGCAGTGTATTTTCACAAGATGGCGATATTTTATTTGTAATCAATGGTGATAACTTTTCAATATCAGACAATTCAAATTCTTTAAATTTCAAACAAATTACCTCTAAAAAAGGCAGCCAAAGGCTGCCTTTACTTATTTATGCTTAATAATAGGTTTACCACCTTCAACAGTTTCATCCGTAATAGTTATTGAAAAAATTGAAGCATCTGAGGGTGTACTAAACATAATCTCTTTAAGAGTTGACTCAATAATTGACCTTAAACCTCTAGCGCCCGTTTTTCGTTCAATTGCAAGTTTAGCAATTTTTTGAAGAGCCGATTTATCAAACTCAAGTTCAACACCATCCATTGAGAAAAGTGCTTTGTATTGTTTTATAATTGAGTTTTTAGGTTCAGTCATTACTTTAATTAACGTATCCTCATCAAGCGCCTCAAGAGCCGTTACAACGGGTAGACGACCGACGAGTTCGGGTATCATACCGAACTTAACCAAATCTTGATGAGTGATTTCCTGTTCAGCAATCTCTTTTTGGCGGTCAGACTTTGACTTAACATCGGCACCAAAACCGACACATGAACCACCAACTCTTTTTTCAACTATCTTGTCAAGCCCGTCAAACGCACCTGCACAAATAAAAAGAATATTAGTAGTATCAATCGTCAAAAACTCTTGATGCGGGTGCTTTCTGCCGCCTTGCGGAGGTACGTTAGCAACAACACCCTCAAGTATTTTTAGTAACGCTTGTTGCACACCTTCGCCGCTTACGTCACGTGTAATTGAAGTGTTTTCAGATTTTCTTCCTATTTTATCAATTTCATCAACGTAAATAATGCCGTGTTGCGCACGTTCAATATCGAAATCCGCCGCCTGAATCAGACGTAACAAAATATTTTCAACATCTTCACCAACATAACCTGCTTCAGTCAAGGTGGTCGCATCGGTTATAGCAATCGGTACGTCAATAATCTTTGCTAAGGTTTGTGCTAAAAGTGTTTTGCCAACACCTGTAGGTCCAAGTAATACAACGTTGCTTTTGTTTATTTCTATATCATTATCGGTATTTTTAAAAATACGCTTATAATGATTATAAACAGCAACCGAAAGAGTTTTTTTAGCATCATCTTGACCAATAACGTACTCGTCAAGTTTCGCCTTAATCTCTTGCGGTTTTGGTAAAACAAACTCTTTTTCCTTCTTCTTTTTTGAGTTGTTTTTCTTACTACCTAAAAACTCATCATCATCTAGTAAAAGTGAGTTGCAGAACGAAACACAACCGTCACAAATAAATACGCCCGGTCCCTCAATAAGACGAACAGTTTCATCCTGTGTTTTACCGCAGAACGAACACTGAACTATTTTTTCTTTATCTTTGCCTGCCATAAGAATTCCTACCTTTTGGCGATTACTTTATCAATAAGACCATATTCAGCAGCTTCGCTAGCACTCATAAAGTTATCGCGCTCTGTATCCTTGCGGATTTCTTCAATATCTTTACCTGTGTTTTCTGCTAAAATTCTATTAAGTCTTTCTCTTGTCTTTTCAATATGGCGCGCATGAATTAAAATATCAGTTGCCTGACCTTCGGCAGCGCCTAAGGGCTGATGAATCATAATTTCACTGTTAGGTAAAGCATAACGTTTACCCTTTGCACCGGCTGAAAGTAAAAAAGCGCCCATGCTTGCGGCCATACCAATACAAATAGTGCTAACGTCACATTTGATATATTGCATTGTATCATAAATAGCCATACCGGCCGATACAGAACCACCGGGACTGTTGATATAAAAGCTAATGTCTTTATCGGGGTCTTGTGCCTCAAGATACAAAAGTTGAGCAATTACAAGACTTGCCGTAGTATCATTAACCTGGTCACAAAGCATAATTATACGGTCGTTAAGCAATCGAGAAAAAATATCATATGAACGCTCACCACGACTTGTTTGTTCTACAACGTAAGGTACTAAACTCATATCCATAAATGATACCTCCAATCAAAAATTAACTTGGAGAAACAGTTTGACCCCGTTTCTCCTCGTTATAAATAAGTATGAACATAACTTTAAAATAATAATCAATTATTCAGCTTCTTTTGTATCAGCCTTTTTAGTTGTGGTTTTTTTTGCGGTTGTTTTCTTAGCGGCGGGCTTTTTCTCTCCGTCTTCTTTCTTTGCAGTAGTTTTCTTAGCAGTAGCCTTTTTTTCTTTAACTTCTGTAATCACTGCACTTTCTTTAACAAGATCGATAGCCTTATTAACTGCTAAGTCCTTAGCAATTTCTTCTGCAGGAACTGCATTCTTAACCTGCTCTGAAGTAATACCATACTGAGCTGCCATCTTATCAATCTGAGCGTTGATATCTTCCTCAGTAGGAACGATATTTTCAAGTTCAACAATCTTTTCAAGAGCCAAACGCATCTTAACTTGTTTTTCAGCCTGAGGACGGAAGGTCTTTTCAAACTCTGCCATATCGGTACCGGTGTACTGAATATATGTTTCAATATTCATACCCTGCATCTGTAGACGGTATGCAAAATCTTGAACCATCTGCTTAACGCGATTTGTAATCATAGCCTCAGGAATTTCAGCCTTCATATCATCAACAATTTTATCAACGATATCATTTTCAACCTGCTCATCAGCAGCCTTATTCTTTCTCTCAATAGCCTTAGCCTTTAAGTCAGCCTTCAACTCATCAAGTGTATCAAACTCACTTACATCCTTAGCAAACTCATCGTCAATAGCAGGTAATTCACGAGTCTTAATTTCAAGAATCTTAACCTTGAATACTGCCGGCTTGCCTGCAAGTTCTTCTGCCTGATACTCTTCTGGGAAGTTGACGTTTACGTCGAATTCTTCACCAACGTTGTGACCTGCTACCTGCTCTTCAAAACCGGGGATAAACTGACCTGAACCGAGTGCTAAAGCAAAAGCTTCGCCCTTACCACCTTCAAATGCCTTATCATCAATAAAGCCTTCAAAATCGATAACTGCGGTGTCACCCATTTCAGCTGCTCTGTCTGTAATCTCAATCATACGAGCGTTACGGTCTGCAAGTCTTGCAACCTCTTCTTCGATTTCACTATCGGTAACTTCTACGGCAATCTTTTCTGCTTTAATGCCCTTGTAGTCGCCTACGGTAACTTCGGGATAAACAGTAATAGTTACCTTGAAGTGTGCGCCTTCTTCGCCAATAGATACCATATCAAAGTCGATCTTATCATCAACAAACTTAAGGTTAGCCTCTTTAATTGCGCCCTCAACAGCGTCGGGATAAAGAATGTTTAAAGCGTCCTCATAAAATACGCCTTCACCATACATACTCTTCAAGATGCTGAAAGGAGCCTTACCCTTTCTGAAACCGGGAACATTTATTTTCTTAACGTTTTCACGATATGCTTGCAAATTAGCCTTAGCAAATGTCTCCTTATCAATAATGATTTCTAGTTCATACCTATTGGTATCAACCTTTTTTGATGCTTTTAAACTCATAATATTATACCTCCGCACAATTTATCTCATAATACTATAACATATATATCTAAATTTTTCCACTTTTTTTTGAAAAAAATGAAAAATTTTATCTTTTAACAAAAATGGGAGTAAAATCGACGCAATCACACGACACTAATTTAAAATCGACACCATCAAAATGTGATACCGCCTTATTAAATCCTGCACCATGAATATGTCCATGATAAACTCTTTTAACGTTATACTTTTTAATTACATCGAAAATTTCGCGACAAACCATATCGGCATATACAGGCGGATAATGAATAAACACGATAGGTTCACCACCGAGAGCTATACCCTCCTTTATTGAGGTTTCAAGTCTTGCCGCCTCTCGTTTAATAATTTTATTGTCCGAATCATTACTGTCAAAAAACCAACCGCGAGAACCGCAAACCGAAATTCCGTCAACTAAAAATGCATTGTTAAACAGTATATCAACATTTTTAATTTCATTTTGTTCAAAAAATTCTTCTATTTTCTTTTTTGTTCCCCACCATAAATCGTGGTTACCTTTACCGATAATCTTACGACCGTTTAAACGATTTAAAAATTTAAAATCATTTAGAGTTTCTTCTATTTTCAGTCCCCAAGAAAAGTCGCCGGGTAAAACAACAGTATCATTATCGGTAATTACTCTATTCCAATTAGCAATAATACGATCGGTATAATTTTCCCAGCCGCGAAAAACATCCATCGGTTTATCAGCACCAAACGATAAATGCAAATCAGAAATTGTATATAAAGCCAAAAAAATCACACCCCTTTAACAGAATAATAGCCTATAACCAGCTAATAATAAATTAGACTTAAAATAAGTCAAATTTACAGAAAGGATAAATAAAAATGACAGAAAACAAAATTAATGGCATTATTTGCCACGTACAAGACTGTGAATACCATGCAAAAGACAATAGCTGCGTTGCAGGTTGCATAAAAGTTGGTTCTACTATTAATTGCAACGGAACCGATGCACTGTGCGACACATATAAAGCAAAATAAGTATTTACCGAACAAATACCCTGCATTTCGCAGGGTATTTTAATTATAAACCAAGATTTTTAAGAACTACCTTTATCATATCTTGCTTTTCACAAACGTTGTTAAAGCGCGGTGATGCATTTTTTAATGCATCAATAGGCGCAGGAACAGGCACACCTGAAATTGAAGAAAGTTTTTCAACGGTTGAAAATTCATCGCTACAAATTTCTTCACCTATTCCCTCTAAAACACTATTTGCAAATTTATAAGGCGAAGCGGTTGAAGCAATTACGGCAGGACGGTTATCACCCGTAGTTTCAACGTAATTATTATAAACGTTTACCGCTACTGCAGTATGTGTATCGCACAAATAATCTTTGTTATTAAATGTATCTTTTATAGTTGACAATGTTTTTTCATCATCGCAACATCCGCCAAAGAACAGGTCTTTAAACTTATTGGCAATTTCGTCAGATACTGTGTATTTACCATTTGAATTAAGGTCTGCCTGTAAAGCAGCAACCGTTTTATCATCTCTGCCACAGATTTCAAACAACATTCTTTCAAGATTACTTGAAATTAGAATATCCATTGATGGTGATATGGTTGTATAGAATTTGCGGTTACGATCATAAATACCTGTATTTATAAAATCAGTTAAAACATTATTAGCATTTGAAGCACAAATTAATTTATTAATCGGTACACCCATTACCTTTGCGTAATATGCCGCAAGAATATTACCAAAGTTTCCTGTAGGTACTACAACGTTAAATCCATTTGATAAATCTGTGCCTTCTTTTAACATATCACAATATGCAGAAATATAATAAATAATCTGCGGTGCCAAACGTCCCCAGTTAATTGAGTTGGCACTTGAAAACTGCATATTAGCCTTTTCTAAAATTTCGGCAACAGAATTATCGGTAAAGATTTTTTTAACACCTGTTTGTGCATCGTCAAAGTTACCATTGATTGCGCAAACAAATACGTTATCACCTTTTTGAGTATCCATTTGCAATTTCTGCATGGCACTTACGCCATCGTTTGGATAAAACACAATAATCTTTGTGTTTTCAACATCACAAAAGCCCTCAAGTGCAGCCTTACCGGTATCACCACTGGTAGCAACCAATATTACAATCTCTTTACCACCACTAACCTTTTTAGCAGATGTTGTAAGTAAATATGGTAAAAGTTGCAAAGCCAAATCCTTAAAAGCACAGGTAGGACCATGCCAAAGTTCAAGAATATTTGTGTTACCGCCGATATTCTTTAAAGGTGCGGGATTATCGTTATCAAAACTGCCAAGATATGCACCCTTTACACAATAATCGATTTCTTCATCGGTAAAATCTGTAAGAAATAATTTCAAAACAAATGCGGCACGCTCGACATAACTCATACTCTTAAGCTTATTAAAATCTGCTTCTGTTAAGGCAGGTATTGTTTCCGGTACGAAAAGGCCACCGTCTTTTGAAATGCCCTGCGATATAGCTTGTGCCGCAGACACTTTAATATTTTTATTTCTTGTACTTATGTAGTTCATATTTGTCCCCTATCTTCTTGCTACAATTACCCTTGCATCAGGTTCTGCAAAGCCTTTTTCTAGATTATTTAAATCAACAAACAAAGATTCTTTATCCATATAGGTAATCCAAGGTTTGCCGATATGTTGACAGTATGTATTACCCTCAAATTTAGCAATAAATTCTTCCTTATCGGCAATTTTTTCAACCAAACGATATTCAGAACGGTCGAAAATATTGTTGCGAATAACAAAGCCTTCGGATGAAAGGTTAGCATGTCTCCAACACTTGATATGTGCAGGTGTGTTGCGGTTCGAACGTTGAATACCAAAACCGTAACCTGCACGACGCAAGATATTATCCTCAAATACTGTATTTTTGATATCAAACTTAGACTTTGACTGGTCCATACTTGCAAGTTTAGGATAACTGTTAATGTCATATTCTTCGTTAAAGTATTCAATACTGTATACACTATCTTCAATAACGTTGTTACTAAATCTTACGTTTTGGCTAACAACGGGCTTATCACCAAAAATAACGCCTTTATATTGGAATGTAAGTGCGGCATCAAATATCTGATAACAATAGCAATTATCGACTACAAATCCGTCGCAACCACCCCAAATTTCAATAGCGTTACCAAGTCTTTCGGTTGTAGTCTTGCGACGTCCACCACCGCCTATCCAACCAAACTCACAGTTTCTAACAGTGAAGTTCTTAAGACCTCTAAAATACGGTTTCCATTCTTCTTCAGGATTGTAGAAAATACTACCTGTAGCAATACCGTGATCACCCGTATATTTAAAACAGATATTATCAACTGTTGTATTAGTTGCACCGCCGCTAAAAATTGCGCGACAATATGCAAATTCAATATCAAAGAAACGCTCTGAGGGGTTGCCCTTATCAGAATACAAATAAACACGATTTTCATCATATACGTGGCAATAATCTAAGTCCATTTGTAGGTTCATATCTGACACGTGTTGTTTGTAACCAAAAGCTTCGCCAAAGTTGAATATAATATTACCAACGTCTCTATCACAATCGGTAATGTCAATGTAGTAAATGTTTTCTTGTTCTGCCTTAAACCAAGCGCACTCAGCATAGTTGCGGGGTGAGCCCCAAATTTCAGGCTTTTTGCCAATACCGTAAGAACTATATGTAACGCCTGCCTGCATTCTCATAGTCCCGCGGAATATATCACCACAACGAAATAAAACAGCATCGCCTTCATTAAAATTTTCGTTTTCAGCAGTTACGCGCTCAGGAGTTCTCCAAGCAGTTGCCTCACTCAAACCATCATTAGCATCGTTACCATTACCCGATACGTAATAGGTAGTACCCTTAATATCAAGGGTAGGTACGGTAGCGCGAATTTCAGCAATTCGTTCTTGTGCTAATTTCTCAATATCGGCTTCTGATTTTACAGTTCTCAAAAAAGAACACCCCTCTAATTTATGCCAAAAGCATTTTTTATATAATGAACACGCATTTTAGTTTTACCGTTGCTAAGGCTCTCTTCAAAGACTTCAGCAACGTCAAAACGTGGTTGTAAATATTCAAGGTGCGATTTTCTAATAAAATCTTGAGCCGTTAATATAATTTTACGTTGTTTTACTAAATCAACCGACTCTGCCGGTGACACCAACGCCCCCTGCTTTCTGCGTTTTACTTCAATAAACATAACAGTTTTTTGAGTTTCGGCAATTATATCAATTTCGCCATAACGTGAATGATAATTCATTTTGGCTATAATGCATCCATTTTGTCGCAAATAACCCGCAACAATTAGTTCTGCCGCCTTACCCTTATCAATAGTCAGACTCATAAAACACCTTTTAAAAACGATTTTCTGTGCACTTCACAAATACCATGTTTAGCAATTGCTTCATAATGTTCTTTAGTGCCATATCCTTTATGCTTTTTAAAGTTATACTCGGGAAATTTTTCATCGTATTCAATAAGCAATCTATCCCTGGAAACCTTAGCAAGAACCGATGCAGCAGCTACTGACATCGACTTTGAATCACCCTTTACAAGCGCTTCACAATTTACAGCAATATTATCAGGTACTCTGTTACCATCAATTATAGCAAAATCTGCTTTAACATTCAAGCCTGAAATAGCTCGATTCATCGCTAAAAAAGTAGCTTTTAAAATGTTAAAATGTTCAATTTCATCAACCGATGCCGATGCCACAGAATAAGCGATTGCCTTTTCCCTAATTATATCAAAAAGCAACTCTCTTTTCTTCTCACTTAACTTTTTTGAATCGTTTAAACCTTCAATTTCACAATCAATAGGTAATATAACTGCAGCCGCAAATACAGGGCCTGCTAAGGGACCGCGTCCAGCCTCATCAACTCCACAAATTAAATTGTAGCCTTGTTCGCGAAACTGTTTTTCAAATATATAATCAGGCATTTTCTACTCTCTCCAAAGAAATTTTACCTATTTTAAGATTTCTATATTCTTCAAGCAACATATTCGATGCTCTTACGGTATCAATTTCACCACCGCGAACAACCATACCTCGTTTACGGCCAACCTGCTCTAAAATTTCGTATGGCTCGTCCTCAAGACATAGTTCACCATAACGTGAAAGCAAAATTTCGGGATAGTCTTTACATAGAATTTCAAGTAAACGAACCGCCAGTAATTCAACATCAACTACGCGGTCATTAACGGCACCTGTAAAAGCAAGATGTTCGCCAACCATTGTATCTTCAAACTTAGGCCAAAGTACACCGGGTGTATCAAGCAATTCAAGTTCTTTATCAATAGTAAACCACTGATTACCCCTTGTAACGCCCGGACGATTTTCAACTTTAGCTCGTGAAGCACCTGCAATACGATTAATGAACGAAGATTTACCAACATTGGGTATACCAACAACCATTACACGAAGTGGCTTACCAACCATACCTTTATTGTGATAAGCTTCAAGTTTTTCCGATAAAAGTTCTTTTACCGTGTTCTTAAACAAATTAAGACCCTTACCAGACTTACAGTCAACGGCTATTGCCATAATACCATTCTTTTTAAAATGATTTATCCAATCTTCTGTTACAGTAGCATCTGCCATATCACATTTATTTAATAGTACTATACGCGGTTTATTACCGATAATATCAGGCAAATCAGGATTACGGCTACTAATCGGAATTCTAGCATCAATTACTTCAGCTACCGCATCAATCAAGGGCAAAATCTCAGCAATTTTGCGCCTGGTTTTTGTCATATGTCCGGGAAACCACTGTATATTCTGTGATAGTTCCATTATTCAACACTCCCGAATTTGTCAAATGGTAAAACGCGCAAAACAGCTTTACCTAGAATATAACGCTTGTCTATCATTCCTGCATCACCAATACGTGAAGAGCGACTATCGGTAGAGTCGTTGCGATTATCACCCAATACAAAAACACAGTTGTCCGGAACGTTTACCGGAAAAGTAATATCAAAATATAAATTTGTTGGAGTTTTAACATATGGTTCTTCTAATGCTACGCCGTCAACGTAAACTATACCCTTTTCAAAGTCAATATCAACCGTCTGACCTGCAGTAGCAATTACTCTTTTAATTATTGGCGCGCTAGCATCGGAATTTCCAACAACATTATTCTGATTACGTGAAACCACAACGATGTCGCCGTACTTGGCTTCGCCGCCAATGTTAGAAATTATAATTCTTTCACCATTATGTAAGGTGTTTTCCATAGAGGGACCATCAACAATTACGATTTTAAAGAAAAAAGTAAAAAGCACAACAAGTAGAATAATTGCGCTAACTAAAATTTCAAGCCAATCAAAAAAATCAGATTTAATCGTAGACTTTTCATCCGATTTGTTTTTATTCTCTACTTCATAAATTTCGAAATCTTCCATTAAAACACCTCATTTCTCTAAAAAAAGCAAAAAAGGGGACATCTAGTCCCCTTTTCTTTACTTACCAATAAGTTCCTTAACCTTAGCAGCCTTACCAACTCTATCACGGAGATAGTAAAGTTTAGCACGGCGGACTTTACCGTTTCTCACAAGTTCAACCTTGGCAACGTTAGGTGAATGTACCGGGAATACACGCTCAACACCTACACCGTACGAAACACGTCTTACTGTAAATGTTTCAGCAATGCCGCTGTTGTTGCGAGCAATAACAGTACCTTCAAATACCTGAATTCTTTCACGTTCGCCTTCACGAATCTTAACGTGTACACGAACAGTACTACCGATTTGAACCTTAGGAGCATCTTCCTTAATCATATCAGCAGTTAAGTTTTTAATAGCGTCCATTAATTTTTCCTCCTTAAATACTTCAGATGTTCGTGTCGATTTCGATAGAGGACCATCCGCTTCAATGTCGATTATTCGGCATTAAACCCACTTGTAAGGACCAAGTGAAATCAAATGCTAAACTATAATACCACAAAGTATTTAAAAAAGCAAGCATTATTTTACAAGAGTACCACCATCTGATTTAAGAAGAATAAAAATCTGCTCTTCTTGTAATGTATTCGCATTTATATATATTAAAATTTCTTCCCCGTCTTCCCCTTCGCATAAAAATTCATAGCATAATTTTTCACTTGCTTCGGTAGGAATTAAGGCAATTGCATAACTCAAAATTTTCAGATTATCGCTAAGTATATTTTTGGCATCTGAATAACTGTATTTTTTATCGTCGACAATACGTTCAGTATGATTAGAAATATATCCTCCGGCTTCATAAAAAACAATCTTACCGGTGGATAAATCTACACCAACTTTGATTAAATCCGAATAACAAATTACATCTTCTTGCAGAGACGCGAAATTCATAAAACAAACACCATTATCAACATAATAGTAACTCGTTGTAAAATTTTTATCAAATTTATTTCTTAAAAACCGCCCTGCAATTCCCATTGCCTGATTATATCCTATTGTTACTTCACTTTCATCAATTATCTCTCTAAACGCTAAAACGTAACCGCCATCTAAAGAAACGCTGGCATATGCATTATCACAATAAAACTCGTATGCCGGGATATTGCCATTATTTATCTGTGAAAAGACCCATTGATAATTACTGCCAAACATATTTTTTAGTTCGTCACGGGCGCGCATTTCGCTAACCTCTTGCACACCTGATAGCAAAGTTGGTTTAGTCGTAACCCTATGGTCTGCATAAGGTCCATCGTATATTAGCGTCGGATAATCTGAGAGGGTCTCTTCCATTAACAAAAAATCATCCGCCAAACTGTTATTGTTTAAACCTTCAAGCTCGCCTGCAATTTCATTATCCCAATACCCACTATTATTATATTTATTGTGCATTGTGGCTACCGCTTGACTAATTTTAGCAGAAACGTTACGTAGCTTTTTTAGGTTGTCATATTCATTATCATTGATTTTAGTGCCACTAATTACTTGTTTTGAGAGATAAACTAAATAATTACCTGTTTGTGATAAAAACTTATTTACCGAATCAAATATTTTTTCTCCGGTAGGAAATTCGTTTAGTGCCTGCTTAGCAACAATTGTTTCAGAAAAAATTTCAGTGGAAATATTGCTCATTTGTAATGGTGTTGTGATGTAGGTTGCCTTTTGTAAATTTATAGTAATATTGTTTAAACTTGAATTCAATATTTCAAAAGAGCGCGAATAAGCATACTTAATCTGGTCTTTATATTTTTGATTTTTTAATAATGTTTTACCTAAAAACAGCGTTATTACCACCAAAAATGCCATTAAAAAACTTAATATTTTTATAAAAGTTCTTTTGCTCACGCTTATCACCTAAAATATTATTAGCAGAATTTCCCCTTATATTTATTTTTTTGTTGTTTATTTTTATGTAATATAGTATAATATAAAAGTTAAAATGTATTTTGGAGTGTGTCACTTGGCCAAACAGTTCTATTTAGATAATAGTGCAACGACTATGCCTTGCAAAAGAACAATAGATAACATCAATAATTCTCTTAATAATAATTGGGGTAATCCGTCATCATTACACATTATGGGCGTTAATGCCGAAATGGAGTTAAATGACGCGCGTAGAGTTATCGCTAATAGTATTAACGCAAACATTGATGAAATATTTTTCACCTCGGGCGGTACCGAATCTAATAATATTGCTATATTTGGTGCAGTAAATTCTAGAAAAAAACGCGGCAATAGAATTGTAACAACAACTATTGAACACCCATCCGTATTAGAAACGATAAAGTCGCTCGAAAATCAAGGGTTTGAAGTTGTGTATTTAAGGCCCGATAAAAACGGTGTAATTAATGAAACCGATATTTATAACGCCGTTAACGATAAGACAATTTTAGTAAGCATTATGCTTGTTAATAATGAAATCGGTTCTATTCAACCCATAAAAACAGTTGCGGATGCAATTAAAAAAAGTGGTGCACCTGCCCTTTTGCATTGTGACGCCGTACAAGCTTATGGTAAATTAGATATAAATGTTTCTTCACTTGGAATCGATTTATTAAGTGCAAGCGGTCACAAAATCCACGCTTCAAAAGGGGTTGGATTTTTGTATAAGAAAAAAACTGTACATATTGCAAATACTGTTTTTGGCGGCGGTCAAGAAAAAGGTTTGCGCTCAGGTACCGAGTGTGTGCCACTTATTTCAGGTCTTAAGGGTGCCGTGGAAGAACTTGGTAATATTAGAAATAATTTTTTAACTATTAATGAACTTCGTAACTATGCTATTGAAAAACTTTTAAAAACCGAACTCGTTACAATTAACTCAAACGATAATTGCCTGCCATACATACTTAATATCTCGGTTGTTGGTTATCGCTCGGAAACATTGTTGCATTACTTGGAATCAAAAAATATATTTGTTTCAAGCGGTAGTGCGTGTTCAAAAGGACATGGCAGTTACGTTTTAAAAGAAATCGGATTAGACGCCCGCCGCACCGACAGTGCGCTTAGAATTAGTTTTAGCCGATTTTCCACTAAAGATGATATTGATGCATTATGCGATGGCTTATATGAAGCTTGCAGTAAACTAAGAAAGGCTTAATTTATGAAGGAAATTATTTTAATTAAAAACGGTGAGCTTGTTTTAAAAGGTCTTAACCGTAATAACTTTGAAGATACTCTTATACGCAATATAAAAAAGCGTCTTGCCACGTGTGGTAGATTTGAAATTAAAAAGGCTCAGTCGACAATCTATATTACCCCACTTGATGAAGACTTTGCATTTGACGAAGCGTTAAACCGCATTGGAAAAGTTTTCGGTATAGCAGGTTACTGCCGTGCTTGTGTATGCGAAAAAGATATGACAGATATCATTAGCAAGTCTGTACCCTACCTTGCTGACACCTTAAACAACGCCCGCACTTTTAAGGTTGAAGCTAAACGTGCCGACAAGCGTTTCCCTTTAAAATCACCCGAAATCTGTATGCAACTTGGCGGACATCTACTTGAAAACTTTTCACATTTAAGGGTAGACGTCCACAATCCTGACGTCACTGTTACTGTTGAAATCAGAGATTATAATGCCTTTATTCGCGCTAATCAAATACATGGTGCAGGCGGACTACCCGTTGGTACCGCAGGACGTGCATCAATACTAATTTCCGGAGGCATCGACAGTCCCGTTGCTGCTTGGTGTATGGCTAAACGCGGACTTGAACTAAATGCGATACACTTTGCAAGCCCACCGTATACCAGTTTACGTGCTGAGCTCAAAGTTAAACAGTTACTTGAAAAGGTAGCAGCTTATAGCGGTACTATTCGTTTAGCTATTGTACCTTTCACCGAAATTCAAGAAGAAATTGCCAAAAATTGCCCTGAAGACTTTTTCACACTTGTTATGCGACGTATGATGATGCGCATTTCTGAAAAACTCTCGCGAGAACGCAACTCTTTAGCACTTATTACCGGTGAAAGTTTAGGACAGGTCGCCAGCCAAACTCTTCCGGCTTTAACTGTAACCGATACGGTAGTTAATATGCCTGTCCTTCGACCGCTAATTGGCATGGATAAAGATGAAATAGTTATAATATCCCGCAAAATAGATGCGTTTGATATTTCAATTCAACCGTATGAAGATTGTTGTACCGTTTTTACACCAAAACACCCAAAAACGCGTCCAACAATTGAACAATGTGAGGAAGCTGAAAAAAATCTTGATATTGACGGATTAATCGACAAGGCAATTGCCGCAACCGTTTATTCATTTATTGATTAGGAGTGTAAGCATTGAAAACTGAATTAATTTATTTTGAAAATAAAAACATACTTAATAAATCGTTATATGACGTTTACGATATTATTCGTGATATGTTTTCGGGTTCTGACCAAATCACTTTTACGCCTTGCAGCATTTACAACTTTGAAAATGTGTACAAAAAGGCGCTAAAGAAAAACGATTTAGTATTTATTGCAAATCATCACGAAGACTCAAACAAACAAGCATTTATTAAGGATAAATATTTTGATGACACCCATATGTTTTTTGCCAATAAGCAACTTTTTGCATTTGTTGCTGAAGTCAAAAATACTGTGGTCGCTTCTTTAACGCTCGGCAGTGATTATTTACGTGTTGTGTCATACATTATTGGAAAATTCTTCATTAATAACGGCTTTGATTTCTTTGCACATAGGATGTTGAACGTATCAACCTATGATGCTGAAACAGTTCACGAATTAATTGGAAACTACTGTAAATTAAAAAATCCAAGAATATATATTGTAGAAGATTCTATTTCAACTAAAATACATATCTTTGCAAGTGAAAACAGTATTGAAGCCGCAAATGAATTATGCGAAGAGGTTTATCTTAATATCAAAATGCTTTTGGGTGATAATTCATATGTTTCTAAAAGCTTTGGTATAGAAAACACAATTGTTGAATCACTCATTGCAAACGGACTTACGGTAGCAACTGCTGAATCTTGCACCGCAGGTTTATTATCATCTGCTATTACTTCGGTGCCGAATGCTTCTTCTGTATTTGAAATAGGCATTTCATCCTATTCAAACCGCATTAAACGCGCGGCACTTAATGTATCTCAAAAAACTATAAATACCTACGGTGCAGTAAGTAAAGAAACTGCTGCTGAAATGGCTCTTGGTATTTTAAATCTTAGCGACTCAAACTTAGGTCTTTCTATTACAGGCGTTGCAGGACCTTCATATAGTGAAGAAAAACCTATTGGCACAGTTTATATTGCTCTTACTGATGGTAAAAATATGTGGGTAATTAAAAATCAGTTTGACCCCAATTTAACACGTGATGAGGTTCGCCAAAAATCTGTTTATGAAGCATTAGACCTTTTGCGCCGTTACCTTGAATATTATCCATCTGTTCTACCAAGCGCTACTAAAGTTGGTGAACCACTTAATGCTTTACACTCTCAACCTCATTATATAAGTGACCTGGTTGAATATTCAGAAGGTATGCTACATAATCGTGTTGTTTATGACAATGATACTGGTATTGACGATACTATTAATGAGCATAACCCCCCCTTCACAAACCCTGTTTACGAAATTTTTGATGATGATTATATAATTAAAGAATCGACGTTTATTCAAGAACCTGAACCTGAAATTGAAATTGAAACCGAAGTTGAAACCGAGATCAAGACCAAAAGCAAAACCGAAGAAAAAATTGCACTAACACACAATAACAAATTTTCTTTTGATAATTTTGAAAAGTTCAATATTAAAAAGTTTATTTCAGCCACTGTTTTTGCTGTAATTATTGCTTCAATAATTGGAGGCAGTACTTTTGCAATTACGTATTTAACTGCTAAAAATACAAATGATAAGGTTATTAATGAAGCACGTCAAATATGGGAGTTTGATGAAGACCGTGGCAACAATGGACAATTTGAGGCCTTTGATGATATTAGAAAGTACAATCGCGATATTACTGGTTGGTTAAAAATTGGTGATACTCAAATAAATAACCCTGTTTGTATAACAACCAATAATGAGTATTACAAAAATCACAATCATTTATTGAAGAAAACCCGTTATGGTTCCTTATATTTTGATTATCGTTCAAATGCCGGCCAACAAAAAAACAGCAAAAATATAGTAATATATGGTAATGATATGAATGACGGCTCAATGTTTGGTTCATTAAGTGAGTATTTAAATACTTCATATCTTAAAAAGAATCCAACTATTGAACTTACAACTCTATACAACCATCGTAAATACCATATTTTCTCGGTAATGATTATTTCTGAAGCAGAAGATGATAATGGCCATGCTTTTGCCTTTGACAAATCCTCCTTCAGAGATCAAAATGAGTATAAAAAATGGTTAGCTGAGGCTAAACAAAGAAGCATATATCTTACCGATTTAAAACATTCGTACTCCGATGAGTATGTGACGCTTGTGACTGATGCGGATTATTTTAAAGGCGCTAAAATTGTTATTATAGCTAAAACTGTAGCAAAAGATGCAGCGGCACCAGTGTATCGCACAAATCCATCACCAAGATATCCACAAATTTGGTACGACCAACGCTCGGTTACTAATCCTTTTGCTTCTGGCGATGTTAATATAAACGATGATTCATCGACAAATTCTAATAATACTTCAACATCCATACCATCTGAAACAACACCAAGTGATACATCAAAACCGGAAGATGAACCTTCAAACCCAGATTCTTCTTCTAAACCCGAGCCTGAACCAGGACCCGAGCCCGAACCGGGGCCCGAACCCGAACCTGAACCAGAACCCGAACCTGAACCCGAGCCTGAGCCCGAACCTGAACCAGGACCTGAACCTGAACCAGAACCAGAACCCGAGCCTGAGCCCGAACCTGAACCAGGACCCGAGCCTGAACCAGAGCCTGAACCAGAGCCTGAGCCCGAACCCGAACCAGGCACAGATGATAATACTGAAGCATAAAATTTTAAGGAGAATATCAAATGTTAGAGAACATAAAAACAGAAATCGTTTATTATAACATACCAACTGATTTCGAATTAGAATTCAACGTTAGTGGTTGTTGTAATATGCGTCTGCTTACCAGTTCGGTAGACGATAAAAATAAATTGCTTTCGGTTATGGCTCGTGCAATTGCGCGAAGTAAAATCGTAATTATTACAGGTTCTTTGACAAATGATATTATCGAAAACATTGCTTTTTCTATCGGTTACGAAACCGACACGCTCGATACCGAAGAACTTTTTGGGACTAAATCTATATTTAATGAAATCATTAAAGGTTCAGTACCGCTAATTACTGAAAAGGCAATTCTTGGTGGTTGTATTGTCGAAAGTGGGCCTCAAAGCTTGATACTTCTTTCTTCGGAGAAAAACGTACAGCGCGAAATTATGAAAAATTTGATAGAACCATATATTCGCGCTGTTAGCGAACTCGAAAAAGATATTGAAGAAGGTGTCACATTACTTGAAACGCCGAAAACCTATAATATTGATTTTGTGCAAAACGAGCCCGAAGAAACCGATACTACATCAAATGAAATCGACGAACCCTTGTTAGAAGTTCAACAAAATACTTCTCAACAATTTATAATCGACGAAAATGATATTTCACTAGAAGTACCGAAATGTGATAACAGTAAATATACTGTCGCTACTCTTATCATAATGATCTTATTGTTGCTTATATTAGGTTTTTTAGGTTATTTCTTAATAGTACTACCACTACTTAACGATATTTCAATCATCGAAAACTTTAAAAATATATTTTCATTTTTAAATTAAGTAAATAAAAAAACTTCGGTCTGTATAAAACAGACCGAAGTTTTTTTTATTTTTATTGAGCATTATTAGATCCAATTTGAATTTTTGTTGTATAATATCTTCCTGAACGATAAATCTTAACGTTTACCTTTTGGCCGGGTTTTGTATCGGCAATTACGTCACTGAGTTCGGTATAATTTTTAATGGCTTTGCCGTTAAACTCGGTAATTATATCACCTCTACGTATACCGGCTTCATAAGCGGGACCATCTTTTGTAACGCTGTTTACAACTGCACCTACAGGAAAACCTAAACCTTTAAGATCCTCAGCAGAATATCTATCACTAATTGTAATACCAATGTACGGGTTTGGTGTGTCCTTGTTAGAAATAATTTTATCACAAATATCTTTCACAGTATCTACAGGTATTGCAAAACCCATACCTTCATAATCGGTTGCGGCGATTTTTGAACTATTTACACCAACAAGTTTGCCTTGCGTATTAACAAGAGCACCGCCTGAATTACCGGGATTAATAGCTGCATCAGTTTGTATAAGTTCAACATCTGCGCCTGTTGAACTGTCGGCAATAACACGGTTAAGTCCACTTATAATACCATATGTTACTGAACCCATAAAGTCTAAACCACCGGGACTACCAATTGCAGCTACATATTGACCGACCCTTAGTTTGCTTGCGTCTGCGAGTTCAATTGGCACAAGATTTTTAGCAGAAATTTTTATAACGGCTAAATCGTATCCAATATTGTATCCAACAACGCTTGCTGAATGTCCTTTTTCAGTATCACTAGATAAATACACCTCAATTTTAGCTGAAGAAGAATTGACCGCATCCTCAATTACGTGATAGTTAGTAATAATATAACCATCAGCAGTATAAATAATGCCGGAACCTTCACCTGTTGTTTCGCTTCCGCCGCCAAAGAAACTGTTTGTTGATGCAGTTGTTGCAATACCAACGACGCTTGGTGTGACCTTCTGCGCAACAGCTTCAATTACACTTCCGACTTCTTCATCAACCTTAATTTCTGTGACAACCTTTTGTGTTCCGTCCTCGGTTACAATAATGGTACTGCCCTTATCATCATCTTTTGTAAAATAGTTAGTAAGTATAACCGCACCGGCACCGGTTGTAGCACCGATTGCCGCAGCAATTAAAGCACAAAGAAAAACGGTGAAAAATGAGAATTTCTTTTTCTTTTTTTGTTTTGGTTGCTCTGCAAATGTGTTTTCAACAAAACTATTATCATACGTCTCGTTTGATGAATAGATATTAAAATCGTTTTGTTGGTTGTTATAATTATCCATAACATCGTTCCCTTCGATAAGTTACAAGCGAAGTATATTATATAAATA
This sequence comes from Clostridia bacterium, assembly GCA_017436255.1. Classification (GTDB taxonomy): domain Bacteria; phylum Bacillota; class Clostridia; order Oscillospirales; family Acutalibacteraceae; genus SIG565. The sequence continues at coordinate 30,975 of JAFSDK010000044.1, read as the reverse complement.
TGAATATTTAATGAATTTTCATAATAATATTTTAAAATTTTCTACGTTTAATCTTTACGTAAGGTGCAACGTCACTAGTATTACGCTTTTTTCGTAAATCAATTACGAGGGTTACTACAACGTAAACTGCAACACAAACACCGGCCAGCACAGCAAAAATTATCAAACACTTGACTGCCACATCATTAGCAACGCCCTTTATTCCATTATTTGAATCTGTACCCTTTTGAGTATAAAAAGTTCCCATAACATTTTCTGAAAATTCACTATTAGCAGTGTTAAATTCACCGTCAAACAAAAATTCAACAGAAATTAAATTACCCTTTTGGATGGTTACGTATCTTATAATGTTGAATGCGCCACCATTGTCGTTGCCATTAACTTTTGTTCGAATAAAGACGTATTCACCAAGTGTAACTTTTTCATAATCAAGTCCTGTTGTTAGCGTTGTAGCCATTTTGGCAAGACTCTCTTCATCAAGAAGATTAATGTCAAATTCTGAATCCCAAACGCCAGCATCTAGCTTAACAATAATTTCATTTTTATTATCACTATTGTAAGCAAAAAGAATAATTTTATTTTCTAAAAGATATTTTTCAAAATCTTGACTTGAAAAATTTATCTCATCAATAAGTTGTAAATTTTCATCAATAGTGCTTGGTGTGACGTATTTATAACCGCGCGGAACAGCAATGCTTGTATTATTTGTTTTAGTCGAAGCAGCTGATACGACTAATGAAAACACGGATAAAAGCAAAGCAAATATTGCGGTTACATACAATAATTTATTTTTCACCGGATACGCTCCATTCAAAATTATTTTGAATTCTGTTTTTTTGCTGCAGTAAGTGTATTTTTCATAAGCATTGCGATTGTCATGGGACCTACTCCACCCGGTACAGGTGTAATGGCACCAGCTTTTTGAGATACTGAATCAAAATCAACATCACCACATAATTTGCCATTTTCGTCACGATCCATACCAACATCAATAACAATAGCGCCTTCTTTAACCATATCTGCAGTTACAAATTTTGCCTTACCGATCGCAACAACTAAAATATCGGCATTAGCACACTCTTCTTTAAGGTTAACGGTACGTGAATGACAAACTGTAACAGTAGCATTATTATGTAGCAATAACATTGCCATTGGTTTACCTACAATATTTGAACGACCCACAACGACGCATTTCTTACCCGACATCTCAATACCTGAATATTTAATCATTTCTATTACACCCGCGGGTGTACACGGCAAAAAATCAAAGTCACCAATCATTATTTTACCAACGTTTTGCGGATGAAAAGCATCCACGTCCTTTTCAGGTACAATACTGTTAATAATCAACTTTTCGTCAAGATGCTTTGGAAGTGGCAACTGGCATAAAATACCATTAACTTTTTTGTCATTATTCAACTTTTCGATTAGACTTAAAAGTTCTTCATTAGTGGTTTCAGCGGGTAATGCATATTTATATGAGGTTATACCCAACTGCTCACAGGCTTTTTCTTTATTGGCAACATATACTTTTGAAGCAGGGTCATCGCCTACAATTATTACCGCTAAGCCAACCTCTATACCCTGTTTATATAGTGAAACAACATCTTCTTTAATCTGCTGCTTTACGGCAGCAGAAATTTCCCTTCCATCAATTATTTTAGCCATTATTTTCTATCTCCTCTGAAATTTCATCCAATTCTTCATTAGAAACAAACATACTTGAATAAGTAGTATTTTCTATTTCTATCCTTTGCTTCTTGAGTATAACAAACATTAAAATGCCAAAAGTTATTGCAACAGCAAAAGAAAGAAGTGACGAAACACGTATTGAACCTAAATACAGGCTATCCGTTCTGAGTAATTCAATAAATCCTCTGCCTAAGCCGTACCAAATGCCATATGATAAAACAAGTTGACCTTTGAATTTGCGGTTTCTGCCAATTCGGTCAATTAAAATAAAGCCGATAATACACCAAATAAACTCATATAAGAAACACGGATGAACTAGTTCAGCGCTACCCATTTCATATGCTGTTTGGTTACTTACCATTCCCCACCAACTACTGCCTGTAAATGTGCCGTACGCTTCTTGATTAAAGAAGTTACCCCATCTACCAATAGCCTGTGCTAAAATAAAGCACGTAGCAGTTAAATCAAACATATCAAGAATATTAACCTTGCGAAGTTTACAGGCAATACCACCGAAAAGGAAGGCACCGATTACACCACCGTATATTGCCAATCCAGCGACACCATGCCCATTACCAAGGCCAAAGAAATCGCCAAAACTTTCAAGTTTCTCACCGTCAAAAATTACGTAATATGCCCTTGCGCAAAGTATTGCAAGTGGCGTTGTAATTAAAGCGACGTCCAACATTCTGTCAACATTAATTTCGTAACGTTTAGCAGTATAAAAGGCGTAAATTAGGGCAGCTAAAAAGCCAAGACCAATCATAATGCCGTACCAATAGATATCCCATCCGTCACCTATTGGTAAAGTAAATGCTATAGGATTAATTTTAAATTTAATACCAAAAAGAATACCTTCATAAACCGCCATATTATTTCTCCTTAGGTGAGATTACCGAAAGAACAGCCTTATTTTCATCAAAAATTTCAATGTGCTTTAAGACTTCTTCAAGGGTAATTTCTCTTAAAATTTCAATTTCATCAAATATATTGTAGTTAGAAACTGCCGCGTCAATAAACATCATAGCGATATTATTTACACTGTTATATCTTTTAATTGTATCACCAAATGAATCACGCTTGATTGCTTCAAACAACTCAGCATCAATACCATTTTTTAAAACTGAATAAATTTCTTTTTTAATTTCCTCGGCAACCTTTTTAGGCTCATAAGATTCTCCCTCCAAGAGTATGGCCGCAAAACCTCTACCTGTGAAATATTCAGTTTCAAATTCATCATTTATAAGGCCCATATCAGTAAGCCTTTTATAAAAATGCGATGACTCGCCAAAAATTAGTTTTAATAAAAGATTTACCGCTATTGAATCACGCAAACTAGGTTCTTCTGTTTTAAGCTGCTGTTTGTAACCTACACAAAACAATGGTAAGGCAACCTCTAATTGCTTCTCAACATAATTTGTAACAACACTTGCCGGCTCATCAACCTTTTTGCGATTAATTTGAATTTTATCACACGGTTTAATGGCGGATGAAATTTTGTCAAGCACTTTGTCAGTATCTACCTTACCGGCAATACAAATAAACATATTTGCAGGGTTATAAAATGTTTTATAACACTCGTATAGCAAATTATCGTCAATCTCAGCAATTGATTCAACAGTACCCGCAATATCAACCTTAACGGGATGATTGTGATACATAGCCTCAAGAGCGTTAAACAATACACACCAACCGGGGCTATCATCATACATACGAATTTCTTGACCGATAATTCCCTGCTCTTTTCTGACGGTTTGCTCTGTAAAGTAAGGACTTTGTACAAAATTGAGCAAAATATCTAAATTTTCTTCAAACAAACTACTACACGAAAAAAGATAGCATGTTTTATCAAACGAGGTAAACGCATTAGCATACGCACCTGTTTTTGAGTATTTTGCAAATGCGTCACCATCTTCACTTTCAAACAACTTGTGTTCGAGAAAATGTGCAATTCCGTTTGGGACTTCTATATACTCACCATTATTAAGGCTAAAACAATTATCAATTGAACCGTATTTTGTGCCAAAGACAGCATAAACAGAATCAAAATTCTGTTTTTCCATAATGTAAATTTTAAGTCCATTGCGTAGGGTCGTTACGGTATATTCTTCGTTTAGAAGTTCACATTTAAAAAGTTTTTTATTCATCACGTGCACTTCCTTCCCCAATCAATTTATAAACGGTATGAAGTTTGATACCTCGTGCGGTATCGATAACCTGTTGTTTGGTGATTTTTGATATTTCTTCAATAGCATCATCAGGTGAAACCAACTCATCAGTAAAAATGCGTGTTGCATACCAAGAATCAAGTGAACCCAGACTATCGTTACAAGACTTAAGAGAACCACAAATACTTTTAATTGATGCTTCAAAAGTGGTATCGTCAAAATCGCCGTTTTGTACCGCGATTAATTGATTTAAAATTTCTTTTTCGGCCCTTTCCATATTATCAAATTCAACGCCTGATTCAACCAATAAATGACCTTTAGTAACGGCAGGAGAAGCAGAACAATAGTAACACAGACTCATCTTTTCACGAACGTTTTCAAACAGTTTTGAATATGGTCCGCCACCAAAGATATCGGTCATAACATTAAATTTATAACAATTCACTCCGTTTGTTTCACTTGTAAAACCTAAAACCAACTTGCCTTGCGAAACATTCATTTTATCTGTCACGTAATGAACCGTATCACTTGGCTCAAGGGTTGAAAACGCCTTATAATCAGTATATGGGTTACGTGGAATGTCAGCAAATCTCTGAGCTACAGTATCAAAAAAATCTTTAGGCAAAACATCACCGATTACCTGTACACGAACATAGGAATTTAAAAGAAGTCTCTGCCAAGCAGAATATAAATCAGAACCGTCAAGTTTCTCAACATCATCCAGTTCACCATACTTTGAAATACCATAAGGCAAACCTTTATACATTTCAGCAATTATACGATTTTTAGCATACAATCGTTTCTCATTAATCTCGCCTAAAATGTTTTCAACCATTTTACGCTTTTCACGATTTATATCTTCATCATAAAAACTTTTGCCATTAAGTCGCGGCTTGAAAATTAAGGAAAGAATTAGGTTGGTCGCATCCAAAACAATTGACGAACCATCAAAAGCAAATCGGTCATTAATAACCGAAACCGAAAATTTAATATGTTGTGTATCGCCCGTTTTATCAACACTAACCTCAAGATCTGCACCATAAAGCATATTAAATCTACGATTAAGCAACGTAAAATTTTCATACTCTTCTGAACACGACGTTAAAATATATGGTAATAAGGCATTAGATGCGATATCTGACTTTTTAATTGGTAAGTAACAATTAAAAGAAATAATAGTAGTATTAAACCGAGAATTTTCAATAAAAACTCCGTCAACGCCATTCGTTATATTTACCAGTTTTGCTCCCACGATATACCTCCGATGGTAACATAAATTTTTATTATATTATTATACCACTTTTTATCAATTTTGCAATTGTTTTAGTATATAATATTATTAATTGACATTCTAAAAAAGTTATTGTATAATAAAACTCAAGAAAGGATGGGTTTTATGAAAGCTAAAAATGTTTTATCCGCTATTGCTATTGTAATCGGTATAATTGCTATTGCTGCCGGTGTTGCAATTGTTGTTGACAGATTTTTAAAGAAGCGTAATGATTGTTACGACGGTTATATTGAGTGTGACTGCTCACCTGAGGAGTTTGAAGAACAATAAAATTTAAGGCATCTGGTTTCAGATGCCTTTTTATTATGCTTAGTTTACTCTTAATTTTTATTTGTTTTAAACAAACAAAATCTCCTTTTTGGGAAATCAATTAATCTGTTATTGTGCTATTTGCATAAAAAAACGCAAAAATCAAATCTATGTATCTACTTGAAAAAAACTTTAGAATAAGTTATTATATTCTTGGAAAAATATATTTATATACTGTGAGGAGTGTTTATAATGGGTATTAAATATAGTAGTGAGAAAATCGCAACGATGATTGAACGCAAATTATCCCATAATTTCGGTGTTGGAGTTGAACACGCTTCAGATGACCTTTTTTATAAAGCAACTGTTTTAGTTCTGTTAGAAATAATGAACGAGCGCAGAACTGCCTATAAGAAAAAATCTGCTGAGCAACAAGCTAAAACAGTTTATTATCTTAGTATGGAATTCCTTATGGGTCGTTCACTTAAAAACAATCTTTTTAACCTTGACCTTGAAAAAACTGTTGCCAAAGCTCTCAAAAAATTTGACGTAAAACTTGAAAATCTTTATGAGCTTGAACCCGATGCCGGTCTCGGCAATGGTGGTCTTGGTCGACTTGCAGCTTGTTTTCTTGACGCGCTTTCAACCGGTAACTACCCTGCTATGGGTTATTGTATTAAATATGAGTTTGGTATTTTCCGTCAAAAATTGGTTGACGGTTGGCAGACCGAAATGCCTGACTTCTGGTTACCCGGTGGCAGTGTTTGGCTAGAACCTCGTCCCGCATCGGCGGTTGACGTAAAATTTAATGGTCATATTAAAGAATGGTGGGACGGGAATCACCACAACATTATTCATGAAGATTATACAACTGTTCGTGCTATGCCCTACGACCTTATGGTAGCAGGTAAAAACGGCGAAACAGTAAATGCTCTTCGTCTTTGGTCTGCAGAATACCAAGATATAAATATGTCGGCATTCAATCAAGGCGACTACGTTAAGGCGCTTGAAGAGAAGGCTAACACCGAAGTTATTAGTAAAGTGCTTTATCCTGAAGATAACCATATGGAAGGAAAATCACTACGTCTTCGTCAACAATACTTCTTGGTATCGGCTTCTATACAAGATATTTTGAATCGCCACTTAAGACACTATAATACACTTGAAAACCTACCAGAAAAGGTAGCCATTCACATCAATGATACTCACCCCACCCTTTGTATACCTGAACTTATGCGATTCTTACTTGATGAGTGTGGTTATACTTGGGATAAGGCTTGGAACATTGTTAAGGGTACCGTTGCCTACACTAACCACACCGTTATGGCAGAGGCTCTCGAATGTTGGCAAGAAGACCTCTTTAAACACAGATTACCCCGTATTTATCAAATCGTTCGCGAAATAGACCGTCGTTTCCGTATTGAGACACTTAACGATACCTGCGACCCGTCAATTGTTGAACGTACCGCCATCATTAAAAACGGTATGATTCATATGGCTAACCTCTGTGTAGCGGCTTCGCACTCGGTAAATGGTGTTTCACGTCTTCACAGTGAAATTCTTAAGGATTCACTATTTAACGACTACTATAAAATGACACCAGATAAGTTTAAGAACGTTACTAACGGTATCGCTCACAGACGTTGGCTCTGTCAGGCTAACCCCCTACTCACCAAATATATTACCGAACTTATTGGTGATGAATTTGTGGCAGATGCTTCTCACCTTGCAGATCTTGAAAAGTATGCAGATGATAAGACAGTTCTTAAAAAACTTGATGAAATTAAACGCGCTAACAAGGTTCGCCTTGCAAACTATTTACAGAACAACAGCGGTGTTTCGGTAAACCCCGACTCAATTTTCGATATGCAGGTTAAGCGTTTGCACGAATATAAGCGTCAGCACCTTAACGCATTACACATCATAGCAGAATATCTTTATATCAAGAACAATCCCACCGCTGAATTCCAGCCTAAAACCTATATTTTCGGCGCTAAGGCGGCTCCCGGTTATCTGCTTGCCAAGAAGTTTATCCACATGATAAATCAGTTGGCAAAGGTAATTGATGCCGACCCCATTGTTAAGGATAAATTAAAGATTGTATTTATGGAAGATTATCGTGTAACCTTGGCTGAACTTATGATTCCTGCCGCAAATATCAGTGAGCAGATATCTTTGGCATCGACCGAAGCCAGTGGTACTGGTAATATGAAGTTAATGATGAACGGTGCTATCACTTTAGGTACCGAGGACGGTGCCAACGTTGAAATTCACGAGGCAGTTGGTGATGATAACATCATTATCTTCGGTATGGAAACACCTGAAGTTATGCGACTTAAGAAATCAGGTTATAATCCCAAGCCTTATTATGAAAACAACCCCATATTAAAAGAAGCACTTGACTTTATAAATAAAGGCATCGGTGGACAAGATTTCTCAGACGTTTATAACACAATTACAGGCATTGACTCTTATATGGCTTTGGCAGATTTTGCCGATTATTGCAGAGCACACAATAAAGCCGATGAGTTATATAAAGATACTCTTACTTGGAACAAGATGTCACTTATTAACATTGCTAAGTCGGGCATCTTTGCTGCCGACCGCTCAATTAAAGACTATGCCGAAACAATTTGGAACGTTAAACCATTAGACTAGGAGCAGATATGCAGTACTATCCTTTTGACTCGCGAAATCCAATTTATCGTTCAAAAATAGGAGCCGTAGCTTCGGGTGAAAACCTGAAGTTACGGCTATTGCTGCATAATGACGCCTATTGTACGGCGGCATATCTTATTTTAATAAATGATTTCACAAGCACTACGCAAGAGATACCTTTGACACCTGCTGAAGGGCTTGAAAATTATCAATTTTGGGACTGTGAACTCACATTAGATACAGGTCTATACTGGTATTATTTTAGATATGAAAGCCGTTACGGCGAATTTTTCGTAACAAAATGTGCACATTCGACAGGATTCGTGTCACGCGACGGCAAACCTTGGCAACAAACAGTATATGATAACGACTTTAATACTCCAAATTGGCTTGATGGCGGTATTATTTACCAAATATTCCCCGACCGTTTTTATAATTCGGGCATGGCGAAAAAGAATATACCCGCCGACCGATATATCTGTGAAGATTGGTCCAAACAACCCGAATACCGTCAAAACAACGGTGTTTGTTCCCTTTCAAACGATTATTACGGTGGTGACCTTTTGGGTATTGCCGAAAAACTGCCCTATATAGCATCACTCGGTGTAAACTGTATTTATTTAAATCCTATTTTTGAGGCACACTCAAATCACCGCTACAACACCGCCGATTATTTGAAAATTGATCCGCATTTAGGTAACGAAAAAGATTTAGAACTTCTTTGTAAAAAGGCCGAAGAGTTAGGTATTAAGATAATTCTTGACGGCGTTTTCTCGCATACGGGTGACGATAGCATTTATTTTAACCGATATGGTCGATACAACTCGCTTGGCGCTTACAACTGCGAAAATTCGCCCTACTACAACTGGTTTAAGTTTGAAGCGTGGCCTGAGACTTACGAGGCTTGGTGGGGAATCACCACCCTACCCGAAGTTAGAGAAAATAATAAAGATTATAACGAATTCATTACGGGTGAAAACGGCGTAATTAAATATTGGCTAAAAAAAGGTGTTTCGGGTTGGCGACTTGACGTTGCTGATGAATTGCCCGATGAGTTTATTAAAAACATACGCAGTGCTATGAAGTCTGAAAATCCCGACTCTTACCTTTTGGGTGAAGTTTGGGAGGATGCATCTAATAAAATAAGTTACGGCACACGTCGTAGATTTTTGCTCGGCAAAGAATTGGATTCGGTAATGAATTATCCTTATGCTAACGCCATTGTTGATTTTATGAATGATGGTAATGCGTGTAAATTTGTCGATACAGTTCTTGAAATTACTGAAAATTATCCACCACAGGTTGTAAAATGCCTTATGAACCATATTGGTACACACGATACTGCACGTATTCTAACAAGGCTTGGCAAATACAACCCACATATTAAGGATAGAAAATGGCAAGCTGCACAATCGCTTAATAAAGAAGAATATGAGTATGCCGTTAAAAGATTAAAATGCGCAGCAACGCTTCAATACACGATACCCGGCGTACCATCAATATTCTATGGAGATGAAGCCGGCGTTGAAGGTTATAATGACCCATTCTGCCGCGCAACATACCCCTGGGGTCGTGAAAATCGCGATCTGCTTGAGTTTTATAAGATGCTCGGTAAATTCCGAAGACAAAGTGATTGCCTTATCATAGGTGAATTTATACCGGTACATTCAGAAGACGGATATGTTGTTTTTATGCGCCGAAGTGATAAAGACTGCATTTTAGTTGGCGTAAATACTAAGCCATATGAAGTTTGGGTTAATCTTCCCGACGAATTCAAAAATAATCCCGAAATCATTTATGGTGATACCCCAAATAACGATGGGTGGCTCCGTATTCCATCTAACTCCCCAAGCATATTAAAAATTAAATTCTAAATTTTTGTATAACTCTCTTTCATAAAATCTTAACCAATGTATAACAAAACACCCAAGACGGATAAGTCTTGGGTGTTCTTTTTAAACTATTGACTTATATTAACTGTAATTGACGGATATCTACTGTGGTCGTAATACGATGCCCAGCAGTCAAATGCAGTAATTACAACTTTACGTGTCGAACTAAGAACGTTTACCGAATAAGTATCACTTATTGGCACGTCATAGTAGTTTGAGTATTGCTGCGGTCCCGCTGAAATATACCTTGTTTCAGTAAGTGCACCACTACTATTGTAAAGCTGTACACGGTAGGTAAATATAGCAGTATCTTCAGTGTCTATACCAAGAGCGTTAACAGCCTTTGAGAAAGTTACGGTCTTGCCACTTACTGTAACGTCAGTACTTGTAAACTGAGGCTTAGAGTATGCTGCGCGTGTATCAACTGCATACTCGTCTCTTACGTTATCATCAACAGCATTGATAATGTACCAAGGATTGTTAATGCTTGCAGCGTTTGTTACAACTTGGGCAGAGTTAGTTGTCCATGACTTGGTCCACTGACCGTCGGTACCCTGAACGATTTCTTTGCCACTTGTTGTTGTACTTCCCTGACCTGCAATTGGGCTACTAACAAGATACTTAGTAATTTGAATGTTTCCATTAATATCTACCTGAACAAGTTGAGTATACGAAGAGTATACCTGAGAACCATAATCAAATACGTCAGATGAATTGTAAGCCGATGCAGCGGATGTTACTGAAGTGAAACCATCTTCGAGTACGTTGCCATTTTCGTCAACAACTCTGGTTTGTACAATAGCAGTTTCACTTAAAAGTGAGTCATGCTCATGTCCGCCCCAAATAACAGCCTGAGGATAATCCTTAAGGATTTCATCAATGTTAACAGAACCTGCATCTACAGGGTCAGAGTGGAAACCAAGAGTACCATAAGGACGATAGTGAGTTATGATAAATACAGGAGCTGACGGATCGTTTGCAACCGATTCATCAAGTGCGTCTTTTAAGAATCTAAGGGTTGCATCGGTATAACGAGCAATACCATTCTGAAGAATTGTATTTTGAAGTGATACAAAGGTAATGCCGTTAATCTTCATTACACGGTTACCATATGCAAACTCTTGTGCAGATTCTTCATCGCGACCATAATACTTAATATAATCTTTAGTATTTGTATAATCATCATTTACATTATACATAAGTTTTTGCTTTTCAGAATCGGTCATACCCTCAAAGAGAAGTGACTTATCATAGCCTTTTGATAATCCGCTTACGTCAGGAAGTTCAACGCGCTTACCTGAGAATATCTGTTGATAGTAAAGTGTTGAACGGAATGTGAATGGCTCGCCTGTATAGGAAGCCTTACCGCCGCCCATTGTATCGTGGTTACCCAAGCTATAGAATACCTGTGCATCACCAATTCCGTTATTAAGCATATCTCTTAAATTGGATGTCTCAGTATAAGCGAGATAGTTAAACTCTAAAGCATTTGATACAGTAGCATCTTTAGGCAAACCGCTAAGGTTGGTATTACCAACAAGAGCATTTGTAAGGTCACCAGCAATTAAGAAGGCATCAAGTTTCTGAGTGCCGTCTGTATAATAACCTGCCTGATTATTTATAACTTTTAGTAACGCCTCAAAATGTTGATTAAATTTAGAATTACTGTATTTTTCACGAATATGAGTATCGGAAGCAACACCAAATGAAAGCATAATGTGGTTGTCATCGAACTCACCGGTGCCGTCCAATGATTCAAGACCGGTACCTAAACGAATTGTATCGGTAACAACTACGCTACCATTTGCACTTAGTGCCGAAACAACCATGTAATAGTAACCTGCTGTTTGTGTAGCATAGGAAATCTTAACCGAAGCGTCAGCAGATGAAACTGCAGTACCGGTAGCAATAGCAGCACCCGAGTAACCATCAGTATTACCTGCATAGATACTATACTTAAGATTAATACCATTTGCCATTTTAGCGTTAATATAAGTGTCAACAAAAACAATCATATCTTCGCCTAAAGCATACTTTAAGTTAGCCTTAGCAGAAGTAAGCATAACTGTTGTATTTGCGGTATTATATGTAACACCTGTTTCAGATACAGGAGCTACCTCTATAACGCCGTTGTAAGAACGCTGAATCTCGTCTGTATATACATAATATACGCCTGTACCATCAAGGTTAGTATACTTAATATAACCACGGAACGAAATATCAAGACCATACCATATTTCAGGAATATCTGTAAGTACTGCAGTAATATCTGCAAAGTTTTCAGAAGCATTAGAAACAACCGTTGCCTTAGTCTTCTTTACGTATTTAGTATTTACAGTAAGTTCTGCATCTTCATTTAATTTTGTTGGGATTATAATGCTACCAATTTCAGCAACCTTATAATCAACGCCATTAATGGTAACTTCTGAATCAAGAATAGCTTTACCACCGTTAAGTCTGATGTTATTAGCACGTGCACCAAACTTAACACCTGCGGTAGTGCCAGCCTTTGCAACACGAACGGTTGCGCCGAGTGATACGAAACCAAGTTCTTGTTTTTCGATAAACTCTGCAACAATCTTAACGTCACTAATAGTATCAGCAACGATGGTTGCTACGCCATTTGCATCAACAGGAACTGTCTTAACAGTGCCATCTGCATAAGTTACGCTAATAGCACCGGCTTTCAATAGATAACCGTTATCTGCTATAGCAGTAACCTTGTAATTATTTGAAGAACCAACAGGTGCAACGGTTATATCGCCGTTACCCTTAACGTCAGCAAACTTTTTAGTGCCCATAGTAGAAACATTATCGGTTACTACAAATGTAACGCCACTAATAGTTGTTGTGCCAACCGAGAAAGCGGTAAATGTCTTTTTGATTGCATCAACTTCGCCAACAATTCCGCCGTTGTTCTTTCTGCCGCTTGACCAAGCAACATCTTTACCGGTTACTGTTTTACCACCAAATGAGAAGGTGTACTTAGTAAGGTCAATAGTTGAGTAAAGAGGAACGGTTACTTCGTTGTTATCAGCAGTAACATTGATATCAACGTATGAAGGAACGCTTACAGGGTAAGAAACTGTAAAGTCAAATACGTCAAGGTCTTGACATTCAGTAAAGAAGCCCACTGAACCATTATTAGCTGTAGCCTTTGCCGAGAAAGAGTAACTAGCGTTTGTGGGATTGGTAGCAAGGTTTCTTGTGGGAATATATGTACCGGAAACACTTTCGTTTCTGTACTTAACGTTAAATGAACCAAAAGAGTATTCATTTAAATTACCTGCACCGGTAGCAGTAGAAGTTTTAGTGCCTTCTGCAGTTTCAATAACAAGTTGCTTAGTGCTTGTAGTGCCCTTTGCATCATACATAAAGCTCTGCATTGTAGAAGAACCTTTTTTGTAGTAGGTTTGATCTGCAAAGTCGATACGTCCCATAACACCAAAGCCGTTATATGCACTAGCTATTGCACCATAGGTGTCGGTAGAAGCAGTATACTTTTGGAAGTACTTGCCGGGGTTCAAGTGTTCAAAGTTAAGTGAAACGTTATATACGCCAAGGTCGGAAAGTTTAATGCCATCTTCGCTCACATAATCTTCGCGAATATATGCATAATAATATGCATTATACATAAATATTTTACTTGAATCATAACCGGTACCGCCCGCTTCAGAAGATGAACGCGGACCGCCTAAGCTAAGAGCATCCCAATAATCTTTAGTTACAAATGGAATAGCACCGAGTTGTGCATTATTAACACCCTCTATATACTTATCACTATATGGCTTTTGTGAGGTTACCTGCTTTGCCTCACCCCAATAGTATTCGGTTTGCTGCCATACAGAGTAATCAAGAGTTTTATTGCTGAAGTCATCGCTAAATATAACGATTTCATCTTTGTGCTTATCGGTAACTAGTATGTAAATGTTCTTTGAAACATTACCAACCTTTGCAGTAACAACATAAGTGCCGTTTGTGTAGGCATTAATTTTGCCATCTGCAATTTCAAGACCATCTGTAGTAGGTACGGTCCAATTAACGTCGGTAGCAGGATAAGCGGTGCCACCATCTTCTAACTGAACGGTAATATTTGCAAGATTTGCTGAAGTGTTATTATACATTACAATAACAGGGTCAAATGACTCAACTTCATAAATAGTAGCAGGACCATCACCCGGTGTGGGATCTTCAGAGTCGTCGCCATCATCTACCATAGTTGCAGGCATTTCGTTTGAGTTAAGGTATACGTAGAATGATTTGTAATATGTATCAGCACCCCAACCTACCATTGCAGGATAGCCTGCGGTGGGTTGAACGTTCTTTAAGATACACTTTGCGTTAGAACAACAAGGTGATGTTGTTGAAGAATCAAATAGTTCTTCACTTTCGTAAAAATATTTAACGTTTGCACCATCAAATACACTCTTAACCGTGTGATATGTAGTACTAGACGGCCAAGTAGTATACGTCCCATCAACCGGACTTACTAGTGCGGTACCGTGCGGACCATAGTCCAAACTGGTTCTGTTAATAGCAACCGTCTTAGAAAGTCTTATATAAGCAAGAACACCTGTTGTATATGCAGTGTCGTTTTCATTTAAAGCAATACGGCCGCCAACACCGGTACCTGCCTGGTCATTTGCGCGTACTCCGCCGCAAGCAGCCGCAGTATAGGTTTCAACAGTATAATCTACGAAATCGTTAAAAATTTCATTAACATAAACTACTGAACCACCCTTCTTTACGGCACTTTCGGTACCCCAGTTTAGTGTTAATTTCATATAGTTATTAGCAAATGAAACATATCCTAAATCAATAGCATCTTCAACAGTAACATTTGTGTTGTTGTAAGAGCCAAAGGCTGCCCAATCTTCTGTATCGAAGGTATCGGCATTAAGAGTAGGAATATTTACAAGATAGAATTTATCCTGAGCTACTTCTTTAGCAATTACCCAAACGTTTTTGGTAGTCTCGCCTACAGTTGCAGTTAACTTGTAGTTGCCTACTTTGGTAACCTTAACGGTCTTATTAACTGCGTCGAAAGTAAGACCATCCTGATAATCCGCTGCCCAAGTGATGTCTGCGCCGGAAACCGCAGCTTCACCTTTAACCATCTCAACGTTGAGGGTCTTAAGGTCAACCTTTGTGTTTACATTCATTGGAATTGCGGGTGCCCCGAAAGAAACTGTATAAGTAGTAGCTTCATCGGCAGCGAAGGCCATTAATGGCAGCGTAGTAAAAATCATTACAACTGCTAACAATATAGCCAACACTTTTGAAAGTTTTTTGCCTTTCATTGAATTTCCTCCTTAATCAATAAAAATTTGTAAAAATATACAAATATATTATACATTGAGGCGCTTTATTAGTCAATAATTTTTTTAAAAATAATTGATTTTCTTGAATTATATTTCAATTTTAACATTAACAAAAAATTACATTAACACTTAAAATTACCTATAATAATACTTTTTGTTCCGATAACAATAATAATGCAAACGCAAAAAAAATTCTATAAAAACAAGGAGTGAATAATAATGGCAAAGAACGCACAGGCTAAGGAAGCTCTTAACCGTTTTAAGATGGAAGCTGCTAACGAGGTTGGCGTACCCCGCCCATCTTAAAACGGTTGAGTTTTTTACATATTTTATTAAATTTTATTGATTTCGTTCATTTCACCCACGAACTTGTAAAATATCCGTACCTCTTGCTGAAATTCAGAGTTTCTGTGACTAGCCTTAACCTTACCCTCGGGCAGAATTTTAGGTCCTACCTCGATTCTGTCAACGAATGTGAGCAAGGTATCACGGTCAAGTGTCTCAATATGGGTATGCTGTCTTATAAGCTCAAAGAACATTTTGTAGTTGTCACTTTTGCTTGTCAACACCGCATCCTCGCTAAGCTCTAAAAGTTCTTTCTTAATTGCAACAGATTCCTTTTGCAAATCATCAACCATTGAACTTAGTCTGTCATCATCAAGTTTTCCCTCAGCGTTGTCTACATAGAGTTTAGGAATAATCTTATCAATTATGCCAAGTCTGCCCTGAAGTTTTTCTCGGCGGACTTTTCTTGCCTTTGCGGCATTATCTGAATTTTCCTCTTGCATAATGTGTTCTACAATTGCATAAATTTGCTTCTCAGTTAGAGAAATCAAGGAGTTCAAATCTTCAGTTATAAGCTCTATAAGGTCTGAATAGCGAATCCTTGTGCCCTTGCAAGGCTCATTAATATCTTTGCGCTTATTAATACAAGAAAGATACCAATACTTTTCACGCTCTCCCTTGTAAACTGTTCCGCAAGAACACAGAGCATGTCCGCAAAGCGCACAGTATGCGACTCCCGAAAAAATGCTTTTTCGAACATGGTCATATTTCTGAAAATTGCGAGTTCCCTTCCCCATATTATCGTGGGCTTTTTGGAAGATATCTTCGCTCACCAATGCTTCGTGGGTATTCTCGGTTACCGCCCACCTTTCCTGCGGGATAGCAACCTTCTTCTTTGACTTTGCACTAGCTTTTTTGGTTTTACCGAGAATTGTATGACCAAGGTAAACTTCGTTCTTTAAGATGCGCTTAACGGTTGTATAATTCCAAAGGTCTGAAACTCTTGCTGCTCCCTCTTCGCTGAATTCATCACGATACAACACTCTATATTTAAGCGGCGGAATAACTCCGTCATTGTTTAAATCTTGCGCTATTTTTCTTGATGAATCGCCGTTTGCAGCAGCATTAAAAATTCTCTGCACAACGGGTGCTGTAACCTCATCGGGTACAAGTTGATTTTTATTGCGATGCGCCTTTTTATATCCGTAAGGCGGACAAGCACAATACAAACCGTCTTGCCGTTTGGTTCTAAGAACATCCTTTACCTTTCGTGAACCGTCACGCAAATACACCTCGTTCATAGCGAATTGGAACGGTGCCATTACATTATCGTCTTCACTGTCAAAATTGTCAGCAATAGCGATGTACCGTACACCATGTTCAGGAAAAAACTGTTCAGCATAATAACTTGACTCTCGCATATCACGACCAAGACGTGATAAGTCTTTAGTGATTACTGTGTTTGCCAAACCCTTATTAAGCTCACGCATCATTTCCTGGAAACCCGGGCGGTCAAAATTACCGCCGGAATAACCGTCGTCAACAAATTCACGAACAAGGTTTATTCCGTTCTGTTCGCAGTATTTTGTAACTATCATTCGCTGGTTAGTAATACTCGAAGATTCACTTTTCTGTGCTTCTTCTCGCGATAATCTAAAATAAGCAAAAGCGATTTTATTTTGTTCGATTCTCATAGTCCCTCCTTCGACTGAATCGAACCACTAAAATTATTATACATTATTGTGCCGTTTCTTTCAAGTGACGGCACATTATTTTTTATATCTTTCACACGCTGTTCAATTAACATAGCGGTGGTTTTATTCTCTGCAAAGACTCTGCTGATAATATATCTTGTGTTCTCAATATCTTTATAATCTTTCACTCGAACTCCTCCTTTCTCTATCTTTTCCAATACAGTAAAAATTAAACATAAACGTGACTCCTTTAATGTCTTTTCCGAAAACATTTGTATTTACAATATGGAGAAGTTCATTTTTCAGTTTCAAGAAAACATTAAATATATTAAAATAGAGATAAAGGAAGGTGGTTATTTTGATTGTTCTTTAACTTTGAAGCCCAAAAATATAAAGAAAGAGGAAAAAATTATGAACAAAGTTATTTCAGACAAAATTAAAACAAGTATTATCGAGCAGGTGGTTTTTGGAGACGATGTGAAAGATGTGGCAGAAAAATACCAAGTTTCCAAAACAAGCATCTATCGTTGGTTGAACGATTATAAATACAAGCAAAAATATAATACGGACAATCTGTTAACGTTCACCCAAATGAAAAGGAATATGGACCGTGCAACCCAAAAACTGCATATTCTAAGTAGTGCCCCATGTGGTGCTAATTCGCCACTACTCCCCCGCTACAAATACATAGAAAAGATTGAAGACGTATATGGTCTTAATCTTTGCTGTGAAGCGATGAATGTTAATAAGAGTTCATATCTCAACTATAAGCTTCGCGGTAAACGTGGTGATACGGTATATGCTAAACGACAAGAAGAAGCCAAACCGCTGATTGAAGAAATATTTTATGAAAGCCGTCGCACCTACGGTGTAAACCGCATTTACTCTGTTTTAAAAAGCAGAGGCTATGATTATGGTGTAAAATTAATAAGGAAAGTTATGCAGGAAAATGATATGTTTGTTATAGGAACTAATGCTAAAAAGAACTATTTAAAGAGGCTTGAAAGAAAGAAAAATATTTTAAATCGTGAATTTGATGTTTCAAGACCTAATGAAGTTTGGGTTAGCGATGTTACAGAGCTTAAATTTAAGCACAAGAAAATCTTCCTGTGTATAGTTTTAGATTTATATGCAAGAAAGGTAGTAGCTTTCCGGTTTTCAAGCAAAAACAGCACCCAGCTTACAAAAAGTACGCTAGGTGCTGCATATAAATTAAGAAAACCCACTGATTTATTGTTATTATTCCATTCCGACCAAGGAGCAAATTATACTTCAAGAACATTTAGAACATATTTGAAGGAATTAGGCATTAAATCCTCGTTCTCAAATCCTGGTGAGCCACACGATAATGCTGTAATGGAATCGTTTAATACAACACTTAAAAAAGAAGAATTTTATGTTAGACATTATCGTTCAGAAAGGGATCTAAAAGACTCGATAAAGGAGTACATAAAATTCTATAATAGTTATAGAATTCATTCGTACAATCACAATAAAACACCCGACCAAAAAGAAGAACTTTTCTTCTCTCAAAATTAAGCTAAATAATGTTACTGTCAGGTTCGAATTGCGGAACTTTTTAATCGAAATTGACACGAAAATTTATGCGTTTTGTCAATTTTGTTTCATTATTCGCAAAACAAAAAAACAGCAAGTTTTCCTTGCTGTTGCCTGCTGTAACGGCATATGTAATGTTCATTAATGTAACTCATCGTTCAATTTTTGGTGTACATTCCATGTGGCGCTACTTCCCAGATTCGAACCAGTGACTTAAATTTAAAACGATAAAAATTCCTCAAATCCGCATAATTAAAGGGTTTTGAGGAATTTTTTAATATCTGAATTTTTTTGAAAATCTTAATTTTCTATATAATTTTTACTCTGTTTTGACATTTAACAAAAAAGCGTTCCTGTGCCTTATGACATAAATCACATAACTCTTCTATATTGTCAGTTGCAGAGTCGAGCAAAGCATAATAATCTTTACTTATTTCGTGCTCAATGACAAATGGTTTTATATTATTTTTAAGGCACTCTTTAAAGACCAACAATCTGCCAATTCGCCGGTCTTCTAAAATTAAAGGGTTTTCTTTTTCAAACTTGCTATGAAAAAGCAAAATATCTTTTAAATTATGCTTTTCAAGAGTGTTATATTCATTAAGCAATAACTTGGCACTGTCAGAAAAGGTTTTATATGATTCTGACATATACCAATCTTCTCTCGATACCTTAGTTCCGTTTTTAAGTGTTAAAAGCAGCTGCCTTACAAAATTTTCAGTAAGCTGATACTTTGCATTCTTAATGCACATATCAACACACTTAAAATGATTTGCGGTTTCAACAATATTGTCAACACTATAACTGTTCGAATTTACAGTATTTAATTCAAACATATGGACTACATCGTTATATTCAAGTTTATTATCTTCTGTGCGGTTAGAATTATATGCAAAATCAATTTGCAAATGACCGTACATACCCTCGTTAATTTTTGATTTCCACTCATTAAGAAATATATCTAATACAGTTTCTTGAAACCTTTTCTTTTTTGCAGGGTTAGTAGCATTTTCGGGTATCTTCCAAGTTTTACCCACCAAAACCGCATCAGGAATTTTGCCAGTAGCGCAATAATTTCGAATAGTGCGCTCCGACATTTCCCAAAGTTTTACAAGTTCACTTACTGAATGATACTTAATATCTTTATTCATTCTAAATCACCTTTACAATGGGCTCGCCATTAACCCCTTTTGTGATTTTATAATCAACTAAGTATTGCTTATAATCTTTCACACGAGTTTCCACTTTGTGGTTATAATCTATAAGCGTAAACTTCTCTTTTTTTAGTGCTTTTTGCATATCTTCAAATTCCAGTTGGTCTACTTTAGAAATACAACCGATATTCGAAACCACGCGCCACCATGGTGTATTGAGATAGATATCAAAAATATCACCGCTATCGATTGATGTCTGTAAATGTTTAAAAAGATTTGCAAATAGAACGGGTTCAAAATGAATTATATCCACACCGTAGAACGTTTTAAAAACGTTCTCAATATCTTTAATTCTTGTAAGCCTACCCTTCGGTATCTTATTTATAATTTCGACCAACATTACCATTGGAATTTCAATTGAGGGCTTTGCCTCAATGCGTATTATTTCTCTCATCACACCCACCTTAAAATCAAATTTTGTTCCGTCTTTGATTCTATTATACACATTATCGGCAATTTGTCAAGTATTTTTATAAAATAATTTTATTTGCCGATAAAATCATTCTATTCCCTATCAAAAATTTTCGTCTACAAAATAAACATCCACCCTCATAGGTGATAACATTCCATTTTTGGGAATATACATAAAAATACAGTTAGTACACACAAATACGGTTTATGATTGGACTGCGGCCGTGCTTGTATTACTTACAACACACAAACGTGTTCTGTGTGTGAAAAAGAATTAATTGTACTATTGCTCAATCATGTTTTAATTGATTTGTGATATATTACTTTATGGTTTTCATATTTTTACCCACCAATAACACTAATTCTGATTAGAATAACTATCGTAATTAATGCACCGAAATATGCCAATGCATACTTGCTCAAAGAAATATTGTTATGCTTCTCTGTAAGAACTCCAATTGCCGGTGTACTCGTCATTCCGCCGGCAATCGTAGTAGCCGGTAATCTATCTTTAAAGAAAAATTTGTAAAGAAATGTCCCTGAAATTATCGGAACCATAGTCATCAAGACACCGTAGAAAATTACTTTTAGCTCAACACCATTAGTAAGTTGCATACCGGCAGGAATACCGTTCCCCACAAAGAATAGTACCAATCCCATATTTCTAAAAGGTGCTAATGCCTTTGTTGTTAAAGATTTAAAAGTTTTCACCTTCTTAATAATTATACCAATAGCGATTCCAACACATAACATTCCGCCGGAATTTCCTAACGAAAAATTTGCGATTTCAATATTACCAATCATTCTCCCCACTACAACTACGCAACCAATTTGAAGCAAGCCATATAACGCCGCTTTATTTTCATACAGTTCATCAACCTTGCTTCCCATATTTGAACTATCCATAGCCTTGTTACTTATTACCTGAACAAAAAGAACAGTTGCTATAACACCAAAAAGATAGGCACAGCCATATCCTAAAACAATATCGTTAGTCACAACATTTTCTAATTCGCAAGCAGCAGACAATCCTGGAGTAGTAGTTAATGCTCCGCATAAAGCACCTAATAGTTTTGACTCGGACACATTCGTATCAACCACAGAAATAATTTTCATCGCAACAAATGCTGAGCAAACCATTAAGGAACCTATTGCAATAGCCTTCATATCTTTTTTGTTTCGAAAATCAAGTATTCCTCCAGTAGAAAGACCTATTGAAGAAACAAACAACGCTGTACCAAACGAGGAAAAGAATTTCATATTGGTTTCATACTCTATCACATTTACCACGGATGAATGTAAGGCAATAGCTGAAAGTATCCACCCTGTTAGTACAGCAACAATTAAAACGCCAGATAAATCTAATGATATTTTAGCAAATTTTATTTTTCCTATGAGATAGCCCAAAATTATAACAACAAACGCTATCGACAAAGGCGATAATAGATTACTCAGCACCGCCATTTTTCATCACCGAACAACTGCATGTGTAACGGTCTGATTTCGTGACACATCATATTAATCTTATCAATTTGTTTGTCAATATGGTAATGCCCGCAATACCAAATCTCGTAATCTATTTCTTTTTCAAGTTTTCCAAGCCATTCTTCGGTAGATCTATCGATATCCGGTTTAAATAGCTTTTTAGATTTTGCTTTTCGGGGTTTTCTTTTAATTGCGGCATTCTGACGTGTCGACATAAACATCTCAGTAGGAAGATAATCAATCGGGCAAGTGTGAGTCATCATACCATAAATTTTATTGTCCTCTAAAGATAATTTCTCCTCTACTTTTGCCTTGATAGTATCATCGGGCATTTCATCTTCCCAAAACGGTTTATCTTCCTCTAAACAACGCATCTTATCAACACTATGAGCACCGCCTACCACCATATACTTCTTGCCTTCGAAATTATAAATTTCGCCGTCGATTGCAAAATAAATATTAGGATACTTTGGTTCGTAATACACTTTTCCACCACAAAAGCTTCTAATTCCATATGTGCCCACATTTTGTGGGCTATTTTCTTTATTACCGTGCAAACAGAACAACGTAATATTAAGTTCTGAAATTTCCTTCTTGAGTTTATCATCCCTAACATCTTCATAATAATTAAATCCAGTATCCCCGAGAATGATAAGCACATCTTTTCTACGAGTATTCATCTCGCGGCAAAAATCTTTTACATAACTGAAATTCCGATGTTTGTCACCAGTAATAAAATATTTTGCCGGAGTACCATCATAATAATAAGATACCGCCTTTTCTTCATTCCATGTGCTTTTGGCAATCAAATAAAGAATATATAAAGTTTCGCCACACAACACACCTAAAAGCAACCCAGTTAAAATATTAGAGATTGTAATAGGTCTTATAACCAAAGCAGGAGTCACGATTCCAAACACAGCACCCGGAACAAGCACTATTTTCACTGCATCCGAAATGTGCTTCTCTTTAGTATGAGTTTTTAAATGTATACACACCAATCCAATCACCGATAAAATTAAATTGATAATAATTATTGCTGTTTGCATTTTAAATTCTCCTTTTTAATTAAATTGTTTTTACAGCTGCAATCATAGTATATAAAATAACCCTGACAACTATTGTCAGGGTTAAAAAATTAATTTCTTTAATAACATAAAAAGTAAGCAACACAATCTGCTAAAAGTTTTTGATGCTTCTCGGTTTGAAATGATATATGACTTTCGTTTGCAAATGAGGAGGTCAAAATTTTCGTCCGCAGAATTATTTTGCTCAGGAGTTGTTGACGCAATTTGTTGACAAAAAAAGCCCTTTTCTGTATTTTTCGTATAGAAAAACCGCCTGCAAGATGCAGGCGGAAAACATTATGTTTTTTCATCTCATTATTCAACACAATATTACTCAACCGATTAATAAATATTTTCTATTATAGAATATTGCCTTAACATTACCTTAACTACGAGAACGTATTAATAATCGTAATAACTCAATTATTGTAACTATTATTGTAGCAAAGAAAAAAGCATAACCTGTAAATAAAAAATAATATATTTTCTCACTCATTTCAATATCTAATATACCTAACGTTGGATCAGAATTGTACAAAAATACATAACACATATGGCAAACAAGTGCAGGGATCAATGTTGTAAAAATCAAATACAACTTGTTAGAAATTTTAAATTTGTTAACCTTTTTATTTCTTACCCAAAGTATAATTGCTGAATATACCACACTTAAAAAGCATCCAAAAATATATTCATTGAAAACTCCAAAAATCAAACACACAACACCTGTGGAATATAGAATAATACTCATAATAACTACACTAATTAAAAACAATGCTATACATTTTAACATATTTTTAAAAAACATTGTACCTGCTCCTTCCTATATATCGACAAATTATTTCTATTAGTTCCTACTAATTCCGCTCGGCAAGTAAGATGAATTATTTATGATGTTCCTAATCAGTTGTATAACATTTTCTGATACAACTAAACCTTCAGTTTTAATTGTATTTTCATCAAAATCATATTCACCGCAATGCTCTCTACCAGATGCATAATATGTTCGGCTCGGATATAGTGAACCTATATTTGCACTCCAAGTAGCTACAGTTCCATCGCCATTGGTAGTTTCGGAATATCCCATAGATTCAATTGCTCCTGTTTCTCCCGTAACAGTTGCTTTGATGCTATTGACAGTAGGAAGATTTGTTCCTACAATATAATATGAATCAACTAAATTTGTCACATAATTACCATTTATAAACAAATTAGAATGCATACTTTCTGCCAGTGATAGTAATGTTAAATTAGAGTTACTTAATTTTTTATACAAACGATTTTTAGTATCATTATATGTTTGTGATACAAAAGTTTGTCCATCATCTTCATATCCTGGCACCGTATACAATTTTGTATAAGTAAAAACCTTTTTGTTAGTAAGTTCAAACCATTTTTGCGTGGGTAATAGTTCATAAACACTTTTAATATTTGGCATTATGGCTTTTATATCATCATTAACTATTAATTCAGGTACAAAACCCAAATCCAAACCTTTGTTATAAACACGAATCAACTCTGTAGCACCTAAAAAAGGTGAACCTAATGCAATAAGTTTTTCCACTTTTGAACGTTGATAAGTTCCTATTGCTAAATAGTTTGCAGCAACTAATCCTCCCATACTATGTGCAACAAGAATAACCTTATCATAGTTTGAACAATTAATGTAGGTGTTCAATTTCTGAGCAGCATCGGCACACGACATTCTCCAATCGTACGGAAAATATATAATATCGTATGTGGAAGAAAAAATAGTTGACAATCTCTGATAAAGTCTTTTATAAGTTTTTTTGGCACCAAAATTTTCATTTCCAGCATAAATACAGTGTACTGATTCCCCAGCACTATCACAAACTAGTTCTCTTATCTTATCATCGGCCTGCAAACCAAAACTAGGATCCCACAATCTTGTTCCATAATTAAAATCACCTATTTGTTCACCAGCAAATAATTCACTACCCATAATACCTGGAATGATAATTATAGCTTTCCTACAAGACGTAGAGGTGCCTCCACCACAACCACCTTGACCAGTACTTCCATAACTATACGAATAATATCTTAGTCCATCCACCGCAAAAGCAGACGTATTTTCATCGAGTGTCATCACATATGCAGTCTGTGCTACGGGCTGTTCTTCATCATTAGCAGAGAGAACAATAATTTTATCTTCACTAATACCGATAGCGGCTGTGCCTTTGTCTGCTGCGGCTTGTGCCTCTTGCATTGTGCAAGACTTCCAGCCCATATAGTTATCAGTTTTGATGGTTTCATAAACAGTCTTAATATCACCCTGCGGCAATGCAACACCCATATTATCAAATATAGCCCTTGCAGTGCTGAGTGAATCGTCTGTTTGCTCGTGCTTTAATGTATTTTCTATTACATTATTATACTGTTTCTTGTTCATTTTTATTATACCTCCTTTACCACATATTTTCAAGGACTTTATCGTCCTTGGCGTATACATCTTCTACCCGAATGAAATCAAAGGTAGTGGTACCGCAAGACCAAAGCGAAATATCCTCAGGCTGTAATGCAGACGGACAGTAAGGCTCCCACTTTTCAGGCATACTGTCAAGCTTAGGCTCAGTTGCCATAAAGAGTGCATCAAAGTAATTTGCATCCTTTGTTGCCTGCACATAGTGACTGCACTGACGGTCAAAGTTAAAGTTTTTAGACGAATCAGTATTGCCGATAAATGCAGGAACATAACCATTAGCAGATACAACTTGTGCAAATGAAATCATCCAGTTATGGTTTACACTCCACTCAGGTCTAATTTCTGCAAATAGTGCAATACCCTCATTTTGCGGAACACCCAATTCCTTTGCAGACTCTACCGCTTTAACTGCATCCTCTGTACCGTTAATGCCCGATACCTTAGCTTCGGTAAGGTCACGAATAACCAAACCAATTTTGCAATCCTTACTTTTCAAGAACTCAATCTCTTCAGCAGTGATTTCATCTTCACCGCAAAGCGTTCTCATACAAAAGGCGGGAAAGCATTTTTGTCTTTTTACCCAGTCATACATTGTATAACCGTTCTTCAGCTTTTTACTTATAGGTGTAGCTGAACTAACACCGAAAATAGTTTTCATTTTCTTTACCTCCTATAATTTTATTTTCGATTAAAATGTAACTATTTTTGAAATCAGCGTCCCGATTTCTTACAGCTGTAACCATAGTATAAAAAATAACCCTGACAACTAGTGTCAGGGTTAGAAAAAACTTTTAAATTTTTCTTACATAATCAAGTGATATCCATCCCGCGCCGGATTTGAGTTTCCCCCATTTAGTTGCACCGACACCGGTCTTTTCTTCAACAATGGTATAAACGCCTTTGTCGGTAATTGAACCCACTTTTGCTGTATTAGTGCCTGCTCCTTTTCGAATATACAGGCAATCTGCTGTAATTTTCACTCGATAAGGACAATCACTAACTACAGGTTTGCTTTCTGTATTTGCCGTAGCAGAAACTTTCGCTTTCTTTACAACGGTTAAGTACTTTTTATGAATCGGACTGCAAATCGAATTCGTACCATTTTCATTCTTATCAATCACGACTCGGTCACCTGACGGTGTGTTGGATACATACCAATTTTGATTCTTAACCCACGACGGCACTGATTTTCCATTATAATAGGTTGCATTAGATGCAATAGAAACTAAATCGCCTTTTTCAATAGATGCATTTACAGTTACGGTTTCTTCTTTATTCTCTTTCTTTCCTTCGTTTGTTTTTAGAATCTCAGATACTCGCTTTCTGAAATCATCCATTGTTTCGCCGAATTTCTTCATCCAATGTTCTGGATCACCGTGATTGCTGCCGAATCCTTTCTTGTAAGCTTCGCAATGTCCAACAATATTATCAATAGAAATATTGTGTTCGCGGCACAACTGCGCACAGTATTCAGCAGCAACAGCAAAAGCCTTTTGATAATAGGTCTTATCGTTAAGACCATCTTCGCATATTTCAAATTGAATGTATGCTGGACCAGTATTGTAGCTACCTTTTTTGCCTTTTCCAACTCCCCAACAACAAATGTTTAGCGGAAGAATTTCAGCTACACGAATTTGCTTGTTTTTGTCATATCCAATGAATGCGTGTACGCATACCTTCCTGCCACCGGGTGTAGCTGTGTTCCAGTGATTTCCGTATTGATTAACACCTACTTCATCCACAGCATCCACATATCGTTTTAAATTGGGATTATTAGCTCCGGTTGAATGAACTACAATACCCTGAGGAGTCATTTTCTGCGCAGCGATATAACACAAATTCTTCACTGCATATGCTTTGATGATATTAAGCATTTTTACTCCTCCTTCTTTGCCTGAATGTAAAGTTGATTCGCATATACACTCGCGCCCGCCACAAGAACACCTTGCGTTACAGCCGTAAATATCGCAGATGCGGCCTCTTGCAGTCCATTGATATCTGCTGTTGCAATAACCCAAACAGCAGATAAAACAACGGCAGATACACCAAGTACAATTGGAATCCACTTATCAGGCAATTTGCTTTTTTTGAGTCCGATTCCGATAAAATAAAGCACCGGAATCAAAATCAAAAGTTCTGTTTTGATATAATCCTGATAATTCATACCTTTTCCTTTCTCAAACGAGTATCATCCCGATGATTGTTGAAATAAGACCGCCTGCCAAAGCCGCAATTATCGCTGTAATAATCTGTTGCATTCGTTGCTTTGGAACCGCATCGATCTCATCAATCTTTCGTTCGTGCCTTGCCAGATGCTCGTTTGTATGTTTTAGTTCGTTAGCAAGAGTTACAAGAGTTTCGTTCATAGAACGTATTTCTGCCTGCACCTCTTTCATGGCACTCATATCACGTTCCAAGGTCTTTATCCTCTGCTCGTGACCTTCGATGATAACCTCAATGTCCATCTTTACCCTCCTTTCTCGGCTGTGTGTTTATTGTAAATTCCAACCCTGACATCTAACGTCACGGTTAAAAATTTATTTTACAAGCGGCATAGAATATAAATCTATTATTTGTTTCAATGTTGTGTTTTCCTTATCTGACAATTTATCGGTCACCATTTCTTTCACTTTCATCAGTAATGAGATTTGTTCCAATGTCATATACATCTTGTCCCATCGATAATCATCATCAATAAAAACACCCCCTTCGTATTTTCCTGATTGACAATAAATTGGAATCATCATTACTCCTGAAAGATAATCAATATCTCGTTTAACAGTTCTAACGGAAACGCCGAACTCCTTCGATATTTCTGCCATCGTTGCATGTCTTTTTCTGCACAAATATTTAATTGTCTCTATCCTTCGTTCGGACGTTCCCAAAGTCCTCACCTCCTTAAACAAAAAAGAGCATGGCAAATAGCTTAAAAAGCTACTTGTCATGCTCGTATGTTAAACATCGTGCGATGTACTAAGTTGCGTTATTATAACCTCACCTCTCAAAAGGGGGATCCGTTTTACTCTGTTGCAATTCTTCGTGGTATTCTTATTGATAATTGGTTTTTGCATTTATGACATTTAATAACTATATCTGCCTTGTTTTCGTTGCTCTTAGAAAGTGGAGCTATCTTGGGATTTTTATCGGAATCACATACTCTTTTGTGACATATAGGGCAATTAATAACCGTCATGTTAGTTCCTCCTTTTGTTACTTTTTCCGTTCACAAAATTGCGAACAAGAAGTGTAAAATATTACGGTGGGACCTCTCCCACCGTATATGGGGTTACGTATTGAATTTAATAATATGGATTTTCTCTTATAAGTCCTAACTTTATCATCCTTATCTGTGCCGCTCTATAAGAAACATAAAATCTCTCAGCAATCTTATTGATAATTTCAAAAGCTTGTCTTTTATCAGTGCCCGAAGAAACAGTTAAATAACCACGGGAAACTCCAAATGACCTGATTATCGAACGAGCATAATCATAAAACACGTCTCGTGGCATAAGCAATGCTGCTGCCAAATAATCCGCTTGCCATTCAACCCAATCCGTAGGTGTTTTTGGATTATCATTAAGAAGTTCCATTTTACGGCATGCTATAAGTTTGTGTTGATTAATGGATTCTCTTTCTAAACACTTGTAATAGTCTTTATGTAGGATAAAATGTGAACCCTCATGCATTTCAGTATAACGACGGCGTGGTGCAGTATCTTTACCGCTAAGGTTCGGACTAATCAAAACATTACCGTATGTTTCTATGAGTATCGTTGGACGAAACATTTCATCATAAGAAGGTATTTCCATTTCATCACACATTACTATGGAGCCCAATATACCCGACTCAAATGTTCCTATATATTTTCGCTTAATCTCCAAACCCAGATAATCCTGTAAAAAGCTAATAGTATCCAGTTGCGTTGGAATAACTAAATTGCTTGGTGAAAACTCTTTCAACACATCTGTTGCAATTTTTTCAATATCAATTTTTGATAAAATATACTGCCCATTATACTTTTGCTTATAATCTAATTGCACCGCCAAGTCACCCTTGCTTTTTTGATTTTATGTATTTTATCAATTCCAACCAATCTTCATCGGTAAAATTATGATCCTTTGCGGTACGGAGAGCCATTCTGGCTGAAGGGAGCGTTTCGATATAACCATTAATATCGCTATGCTGTCCGTTCTTGCTCACACCTGCAAGGTCATAAAAACTATTTAATTCCTCCGTTTTGGTAATACCAAGAGCATTAGCAAAGTTTTCTAAATATCTTTCAGGTGCTCTTCTATTACCATTTTCAATATCGCACAAATATGCCGGAGACATTTTCACTTCTGCAGCAAAGGCTCTTATGGTTTTTCCTAAAGCTTCGCGTCTTTGCTTAACAAATTCACCGAACGGTAAATTAATTTTATCCACAGCGAGTACCCCTTTCAAATTTATCAGTAAGTTTAATAAACTATACTGTGTTCACAAGTTCGCTTGTTCGCTGATTTGTAAACATTATATGCTATATTTTTTATTTTGTCAAGAGGTAAATGAAAAATTTTCCAATTTTTTATCATATTAAGCATAAAAATGGAAAAAGCGGTCAGCTTTCGCTGACCGCCCTTTTTTAGAAAGGATGAAATTAGTTTGTGTTAGGAGACAGGAGAACCGTCCCCTTGTCTCTCTGTGTTTGGGTGACCAAACGCGATGCTTGCTGGTATGATGCCTATTTCAACTCTTACTTATTCTTCGCTCAATTTCTGCAGCTACTTCTAGACAATTTTCTAAATCAGCTTGAAATTCTTCTCCAAAATTATCCTTAAACACTTTATGAATTACCCTACCTAATGATTCTTGTGTTTGGGTAAACTCATTGAAAATCAAACAGCACTCATCGTCATATTCATCTAAGGGAGCAAACTCCATTAAACCAATCGGATCCCATTCAGCAACAACTTCTTTAATAATTTCAAGCATAAATTACCTCCCTGTTACTTGTAAAATAAACTCACAATAGCCTGCATAGCTTCATCAAAATATGCGCTTGAATAAGCAGTAACAACCTGCCCAGCCGTAGTCAGTACAACGACACCTTCTTTTGTAAAGTAAAGCACCTTTCCTCCGCCTTGAGCGACCGCATATCCCGTATTTATGATTTTTTGTGCTAATGCTTTACTAACACCTCGTTGGGTCATTCTTTGCAGTCCATGCTTAGTTAGACCTTTTATAACTGGCTTAGTATTTCGAGTTAAAGTACCCAACCGTCCTAATTGAGTTCCAAATTTCGGTTTCAACAATCCTCTTAAGCCATTTAATAATGCTTTAAATGCTTTGGCAATATATGGACCAATAAAATATCCTATTACAGTAGCCGCAGCAGAAATTATTGCAGATATACCAACAATAAAAGCTGAGGGAGACAAGGGGACGGTTCTCTTGTCTCCTTAAAATTTAGATATTATTCTCTACGATTTTCCGCGACAGCCCAGTCAACCGACTGATTTGTCTAATTGATAACCCATGTTTGTATAATTTTTCAATATAATAATTTCTT
>JAFSDK010000043.1 GCA_017436255.1 Clostridia bacterium | reverse complement strand
TTTTGATTATAGCAGTAACGGTGCATATTTTATTACGATATGTGTTAAAGACCGAAAACCGATATTATCAAAAATAAATGTAGGGACAGGCGTCCTCGACTGTCCAAAAATACAATTATCGAATTACGGTATAATCTCCAATAAATACATAAACCAATTATCGCAATTTTATGATAATATTTCGGTTGATAAATATGTGGTAATGCCCGACCATATTCATCTTTTAATTTCAATACGTAACGGACAGTCGAGGACTACGCGCGAAAATTTTAAAAAGGATACTACCAATTCAGTTATTGCGGAATTTGTAAGCACCTTTAAAAGATTTTGTAACAAGGAAGTTGGTCATAATATTTGGCAGTCGCGGTATTACGACCATATTATACGTAATCAAGACGATTACAACGAAAAATGGGAATACATAGAAAACAATCCTGCAAAATGGTTGTTAATGAAACAACCCCTGAATCCCGAATCCTAAATCCCGAACAAAAAAATCCCAAGTACCGAAGTACTTGGGATTTTTGTTTAATTAGTTACCTGCAATAGCAGATGTCCAAATCTGACTCCAAGAAATTTCTTGGCCGTTGTTATCAACATTGTATTCAACGTTGATTACGTCTTCAATAGATATCTCTTCGATAGTGAGTGCGGGAGAAGTGTATTTTTTCATTTCCGTTTACTCCTCTCGATTTTTACTGTGCAATAGCTTCAACAACGTCGTTATAGCTCTTTGAAATTGCATTGCTATATACGTACTGTGTAGCGTCGTTTGTATCGGTGTATGCAACATACATACGTGAAGTAATCTGAACGCCAACCATTGTATCCGGAATGCCTGTAAGTGTAATAGCTATATCTGCATAATCGTTGGTAAGACCAACAATCTTTGTTACAGACTGACGTACAACACCGTCAGTAGCTACGGTTAACTCAGCATCGCCGAGTGGCTGTGTCGGGAATAAGATCATACCGATGTCGGTAATGGGATACTCTACACCGCCAACATTAATCGTGTCATTAAGTAAGCCCTTGGTAGCATCCTGTGTTGAACGCACAATAGAGTCGGTACGTGCACCAAAACGGATACCCTTTACTGTGGGATCGGTCGGGATTGTTGCACCAAGCATTGCGGTGTTAAACTGACCGTTATCCTCAATGTACTCAACTGCGATTGTTGTGGTATCAAGGTCATCAGTTGTAAATGTGTAAACACAACCTGTGTCATCATATTCATGAGCGATATCGCCATTGATTACAAGTGAGCCAACCTTTAACTTGTAGCCTTCTGCCGGAGTAAGTGTTACAGTATAGGTGTTTTCTGAACCTACTACTGCGTCCACCTTTGCTGTACCTTCACCAACGATAGTGATATCAGCTGCAGGAGCCTCAGGTTCATCGGTCATAGGAGCGGGCATATCAGTTGAGTTAAGGTATACGTAGAACTCAGCGAAACGGGCAGGCTGATAAAAACCGGTTAAACAAGGATAGCCGGCCGTAACTGCTTGATTAGTATATGGGTGATCTGATGTTGAAGTAAGCATTTCTTCATCACCAGCACCTGCACCTCTGTTAAGATAAACCATAAT
>JAFSDK010000042.1 GCA_017436255.1 Clostridia bacterium | reverse complement strand
GTAAGCTTCTCCAACCAATCTGAAGGAGCTGAATCAGGATAAACGACGGTAGCGAAATTACGGGCACGAGTATCAGGCTTTTTACTGGTAGCCATGTTAAATCCTCCTATCTTGACCAATGACCAACGACCACATGGGGGCGTGTCGTAGTGCGCCCCCATGCAGTAACCGACCCAACGCAAAACAAATGGGTAAGCTACTGCAGCGGCTCAGGGCGTTGCCCCTGAACCTATCATAAAGAAAAAAAGCAAGTGTATGTAAATAAAAGAGAGCAAAAAACAACGCAACAAGCAAAGTAATTAAGGAATAGCAGGGGAGTCATCAGAACGCAGCTCATCAGCACCCCAATAAACAGAGTCAAACTCTATACGCTGCTTTAATACATCTTCATCAAAGCTATCAAAATACTTATAATAACGAGGTCTGAACACGCATTTATAATTGCTTGCGAAGAACGCTTCAATGAGGTTGCAGAACCTATAGCCAAGTGTTAAATCGCTTGTGTGTTCGTTTATGGCTATAGTTCTATAGACCTTTTTGGCTGTTGTGAACATCGACAGGAACGGCACAACCGTTTTTTGCATATACCACAATTGAGCAGTAAGTTGTCTGATTTTCAAATCAACCATTTCATAGCTCTGGGTAGCGTAGATAATGTCACAACCTAAATGACGGTGAAGTATAAAGAAGTCCCGGAGCTCATCTGAAAACGACTTGAATTTACGGTTATCCGCATCCATAGCTAATTCATCAAGTACAATAAGACTATCAATAATCTTAAATTTAGCTAAGTCATTAAATTCAATCTTTTCAGCACCTTTACAGTAAAAGTTAGTATATACATGCTTATATACTGACCTACCTTTTTTAATGCGCTTAATTTCCTTTTGTGCGAATTTAGTCATTAATGTGGTTTTACCACAGCCGGGAACACCAAAATAACAAGTAATCATATTAAAGCCCCTTTTTAAGTATTAATTTACGGAGTAAGAGCATAACACCGAAAACAACAAAAGCACCAAACAGGTATTTACTAAATTCAAGAGATACCAGACATGCAATAGGATTAAAATTTAACATAAAATAATTTCCTTTCCAAAAACACTCCCGCGCGCAGAATGGGGCGCGCGAGAGCGTTTTTTTCAGTTAGCGACCGATAAGACGAGAAGCCAGACCGATAGCTGCACCTGCGACAAAGATACCAATAGGTATAAGCATCAGCTCATTACCTTCGGTAAGCATAGTCTTTACTACTTCGCCCATCTGGGTGAACATAGAAGTAACAACTGTAGTAACCTGGGTCATGCTTGAACCTCCTTGTGAAATAACTGTAGTGACTTCGGGCATTATGTAACCCTCCCTTTATAATAAGAAGCGCAGCGCTTCACTTCTTAAACCAAGTAAAAACTGCAGAAAAAAACAAATGATAAAAATCATATATAAGTATGATTATCAGAGCTATTAAAAGTGCTTGTCCGAGTTCTGGCAAGTCAGCCGAAAAATTATTCTGTATAAATTCTAATAAAGTCATAATTAATTATCCTTTCTGAACTTCAAAAGTAATATAACGAAAAGGACAGCAAGCCCAAAAATTAAAAACTGCTTAATAATATGTTGACTATAGAAATCTTCAAAAACTACAGAACGCATACCCACACCATGGATATTAGAAGTAACAATGTTATATATATCAAGGCTAAAATTTTGAGCTTGTCCGTAATTGTATTCGTATGTGTTATAGTTATCAGTCCTTGTATAAGAGATATATTGAATAGGCTTATCAGATACTATACTTTCACCGTTTGAATAAACATCTTCACCCCAAACGATGTAATACTGATATTGTGCAGGAGAGTAGATAATGAAGTCCGAACGAATAAAATCGTCATAATTTGAAGCTAAAGAAAGCAGATTAGCCGCCTGCGTGGAGCTTTG
>JAFSDK010000005.1 GCA_017436255.1 Clostridia bacterium | reverse complement strand
TCTGTGACCTAAAACGGGCAGAATTTCGAGTGATTTTTGGTGCGGAAGAATCCGTCAGGCTAACGCCTACGGGTGATGACAAACCGAAAAGTGCCGAAAGAATGCCGTTTTAGGCAGGTTCGGATTATTCGTGTTTGCTTAATGCAGCATTAATGCGACAAGTTTTACTCTTATCTGTATAATATCACATTTTGCTGTATATAACAACAAAAAACTGTCGGGTAACCCGACAGTTTTTTTGTTACTAACCTTTTTTTGCGTATTTAATAAGTTTACCTGTTGCGTCGCCCACGCCTTCGGTTACAGCGGCTTCGCCGTAACGCTCAATGCCATAGTTTTTATTTTGCTTCTGGCAAACACGTGCGTTTTCGTACTGAAGGTATGTGTTACCCTTAAATACCGGTAAATGGCTTTCATCCTTTGCTGACATTCCTATAAGGTATGATTTTGAGTGATCGAAAATATTATTTTGAACCACAAAGTTTTCTGTTTTGTTGTCACCAACTCCCATTATGTTGCAGCCCTTGTTTTTGTCAGGACGTGAATAATATCCCCATCCATAACCACCGTGACGAATGATGTTATCCTTAATCATAACGTTTATCATTCTACCTGTACCGCTGTTAAGGAAGTACTCGATATTATAAACGCTATATTCAAGAAGGTTATCCTCAAATAAGATGTTCTTTTCGTCTAAGTCGCCCGCATACTGCATGGTGATACCTGCATCGTAGCACTGATATACGTGGCATTTTTTAATGGTGTATCCATCGCAACCGCCCCATACTTCAATACCATTGCCATAACGAACGTTGCTGCCCATGCCACCTTGAATACCGCCACCAATGTAGCCAATAATACAACCATCAACCGTTACGTTAGGTGGAGAACCTGTTATACTAATTCCGTGAGCGCCTCCATACATAATACGCCAGTTTTGAATGGTAGAGTTTGCATTCATTTTTACAATATGTTCGGTAGGGCAAAGCTCAATATCACTGTAAAGCTTGGACGGATCGCCCTTTGAGCAGTAAACGTATACCAAACCACCAATGCTATAAAAATCGTAATCGTTCTTAAGATCGGCCTTTTTAAGCTTTTTGTTGCCGCAAGCTTTACCATGGTCAAACACAATAAGACCTATGTCAGCGCCACTACCTGCTGCTACCTTATAAATGTTTTTTGACTCTAAAGTCCATTCCTGATTAGCTGCATTTAAGATCGCACCATAAACGGTAGGCTTATTACCCTTGCCATATGCGCCGTAAGAAACGCCGGCAACACAAACAACCTTACCGCGCCAGGAGTTGCCACGCTTAAGTAAAACAACGTCACCACTCTTAGCAACCAAGTTGGCATACTGAATTGTTGCAAAGGGCTTATCCTCGCTAAATCCATAACCCTTTGCATCTGTGCCGTTGTTGGCAACGTAAATACGTCTGCCGCCAGCCGCCGGCTTTACCGTATCGGGATTATTTTCAATTTCTTTAAGTAGGGCGTTTGCCTTTTTATCAACATCGCTATTCGTAGGACGCGCCTCTTCAATACCCATTGAAACGAGTGTATCAAGAGTATAAATTGAAGGGTCTGTATAGTCCTTTGTCATAGGTGTCACTTTAATATTATTGCCACTGCTAGTGTTGCTATTATTAGCACCACTATTATTGGCACCACTATTATTAGCGCCACTATTATTAGCACCACTATTATTGGCGCCGCTGTTGTTAGTACTATTGTTGCCACTATTATTAGAGTTATTTGATCCGCCAGAATTACCGGCGCAACCAACAAGACTAAAAATAAAACATATGCAAAGCAAAATAGCTAAAACTTTTTTTATCATACATTTTTCTCCTTGGTTGGCAAAACACCGGTCACTTTGTAACCGGTGTTTTGTAGGTTAATCTATTACTTCTGAACTTTTGCTAAGTCTTCATTAAGCAAAGCAACTGTATCATTGATTATGTACTCACGTTCCTGCAACCAAATTGTAAGCTGAGCAGGGTCAACGTTTCTGTACATAGTAACGTTGTGATAGCCGCCGGTTGCATTCAATAAGAACTGTGAATTGTTGAATGAACGGTTAGTCATCTTCATAAGGTTTATATAAACTTCTCTTGCCTGTTCACTATAGAAGAATTTGGTTCCTTCTGTGTCATAGTTAGAGAAGTCAAGGTAATATGCCAAGAAATAAGGAACTGCCTTCGGGTTCTTAGCGTCAACCGGAATACCGAATGCAAGGTTTTCAATTAGCGGTACATAGTAGGTCTTATCCTTGCCCCATGAAGGAATCGGAACGCACTTAAGCTGACCACGTTTACGCGTCTTGCGATAGTAGTCTGAAGAAGACTGAACAGCGGTAGCATCCATAACTGCAAACAAGGTTGTTTGGTTAGAATTATCGAACTTGGACTGGTCTTCAGTAAAGATTTTAGCCTTTTTGTTTTCAAGTGTGAACTGCCACTTTTCGAGCATGTTAGCATCGGTAAGGTCTACAGAGTAGGTCTTACCATTATATTTACACCAGTCAATACCTGCTGACATAGCCGGGAGGTCACCCTTAGGAAGCATTGATAATCCTTCAAATTCAGGATTTGACTTAACCCACTCGCCGCAAATTTCAACAAGTTTATTCCATGTCCACTCGCCCTTCTTAAAGAGCTCGTACGGATCTTCAAAATCATATTCTTCCATAGTTTTGGTGTTATAGAACATGATTGCGGGTAAGAAGAACGGTGAATATCTAAGGTTTGTAGCATAAGCCTTGCCATCAACACTGTAAGCCGCCTCTGCTTCTTTGTCCCAAGCCTTGCTGCTAAAATCAAAGCCCGTTACAGACATCGGCTGTAAGTATCTGATTTGTGAAGGATAGGGAGCGAGCATACGAAGAACGTCAGGTGCTTCACCTGTAGCTACGAGCTGAGCTAATGAGCCATTATACTCAGGACCATATTGCTTAACGATGATTTCAACATCGATGCCTGTCTTCTTCTCGAACTCCTCAATAACAGTCTTTTCTTCACGTTGCATCGGATCATACCAGTTAAGGAACGTAATTTTTGTGTTCTTAAGTTCTTTTGGCATTTTAGCAAGCACTGCCGCTGAATCTAAGTCGTAATCATCAAGCACAATAGTCTCGGTGTTTACTTCACCAACAACCTCACTGTTGCCTGTGTTGAGTGTGTCTTCCGGATCAACTGGCTTGCTTGTGCCGCTATTGTTACCATTGCTGCTTGTGCCGCCTTTACCACCATTTTCGCCACAAGCGCCTAAGGAAACAACCATAGCAATTACGAGCAAGATCGCGAACGTCTTTTTCATAATGTTTAACATATCTTTTCCTCCTAACCAAAATTTTATGTTATTTTTAACATATATGGCTATATATATTTTAACCGACAATACCAACTCTGTCAATACTTTTTATAAATTGTTTTTGTAAAATACAATACATAATAAGCATTGGTAAAATAACAAGCAAGCAAGCTGCCATTACTATACCTACTGTTGAGCGGCTATACGAACCGTACTTAACGCCGTCAATGCCGCTATTTAGTATTGTAAATATACGTGACAACTGTACCGACAATGGGTAGTCCCTTGAAAGGAACAAGCCCGAAAGGTATACGTCATTCCAGTGCCAAATGATACTGAATATTGTAACCGTCAAAAAGATTGTACCTGATGACGGAACCACAATTGTAAGGAAGGTTTTTACAGGACCAGCACCATCGATAGATGCTGCCTCTTCAAGTTCTTTAGGTAGACCCTTAAAGAATTGAACGTACATATAAGTAAACAAACCTGCCTTAAGACCAACCGCAAAAATACTTGGAACGTAGAATGCCCATGCTGTATTAAGAAGGTTAGGTCTAAGTTCTGTGCCGATCTTTTCGCCAATAAAGCCCAAGATTCCAAAAATATCAAGATAGTGCATATTAACCATGAGCGGAAGCATTATCATCTGTGTAGGAACAAGAATTGTTACGATAAGCATACCCATAAGCAATTTCTTTTCCTTAAAATCAAAACGTGCAAGTCCGTAAGCGGTGATAGAACACATAACTATTTCTATAAACGCACTGATAATTTCCATCCTGAAGGTGTTCCAGAATGTTTTAAGATAATCAAGAGCTTTAAATGCAATAACAAAGTTATTAACAGAAAAATTCTTAGGTACCCATACAACCGTCGGGTCCACAAAGTCCTGCGCATCACGGAATGCCGAACTTATCATATAAATCATTGGGTAAAGCAAAATATAGCTGATTGAAAGCAGAAATGCCCAACGAATGATACCTGTAACAAACTTAAAAGCTGCTTCTTTTGCCGCACGGGAGGTTAACTTATTTTTTGTTATTTTCATAATTTTTCCTCCCCCTTAGTTCCACTTTTTAAGACAGAATCTATGGTATATAGCCAATACAAGAGACATTATTGCAGCCACTATTATAAAGTAGAACCATAGCATTGCTGATGAACGGTCATAAACGAGCTTTTCGTCCATAAGTTCGAACGCCGATTTCATAACACCTGTTTTTTGGGTGAATATATCAATCATTGTGTAAACCATAACGAGTAATATCGAGTTGCCAAGCATCGGTATTGTGATGTACCAGAATTCTTCCCATTTTGAAGCGCCTTCAACCTTGGATACTTCGTAAAGTTGATCCGGTATTGTTTGAAGACCTGCAATAAATAGAACTATTTGTATACCGCAGTTCCACAACAAATTAAATATACTACCTATGTAGTCGCCGATAATTTTTGTAATATCTTCCGGCAATCCCAAGTTCCCCAAAATCGCATCGAAGTCAATCATTGACGAACCATAGTTGCCCGCACCCGAAGATTCAGCAGATGAAGTAACAAGGCTTACGTCAATATACTCAGATGTTAACAGTTCAAGAATAACACCGGTTGCAATGATAACAGGCAAGAAGAATATGGCACGCGCCATCATTCTTCCCGCAAACTTCTGATTAAGAATAATGGCAAGAATCAAACTAAGTGCCACAATAATCGGAAGTTGAACCAAAAAGTTAGCAACCGCATCCTTAACTTGATCAAGATATTTAGGGTCGCTGTTGATGATAAAGTCATACCAACGTAATCCAACCCACTCGGTTGTTACGCCGCCATTACCCAAAATTACATTCGAAAACGAATAAATGATAGAGGTAACGAGCGGAACAATAAAGAATAACACAAGACCAATTTCCCACGGGAGAACGAACAGTCTGCCGTAACGGCTTTTGAGTTGCTCAACGCCTTTTTTCTTTTTCATTTTTTTGATTTTTTCAGCCACACTGTTCACCCCCTTATTTTACTTCCAAACAGCCCATTGCAGCAATTATGCCGTCAGCTGTTTCATACTCGGTGTTAGAATAGTTTACATAAATCTTAACACCATTTGAATAGGTTGTTACCCTTACGTCTTTGGTAATAAACTCATGATCAGCTATTGTCTGTCCACTAATGTCGGTATAAACATCTTTATACTGATTAGCATATTTAA
This sequence comes from Clostridia bacterium, assembly GCA_017436255.1. Taxonomy (GTDB): domain Bacteria; phylum Bacillota; class Clostridia; order Oscillospirales; family Acutalibacteraceae; genus SIG565. Next base: position 18,697 of record JAFSDK010000005.1, on the reverse strand, counting down.
GGATAACGTCTTTATTGTCAGAGTATTGTGAACCATAAATACCCTTGAAAGGTGAGTAGGTCATTGTACTGTTATAGGTGTTGCAAATCGTGTACAACATAGACGAACCGGTTTCAAGTGCTTGAAGAACTTTTTTATCGATTATTGCACCCGCATTTACTGCTTCACTCGTTATTTCCTTCTTACCCTTAAATACAATCTGATAGAAAGGAACGTCGATGTCAAACAGGTCACTCTCGGTCGATTTAAGAGGCGTTTCAAAGATACAGTCAGCTGCTAATGCTGCATACACGTTCGCGCCGTTAGCTGCAACCTTTTTGCCACTCTGCTTAAAGGTATTGTAAATATCGGTTACATCGCTACTCATGTTATTTCTGGCGTAATAATCTTCTTTGCTGTAATCGGAATATGCGGTGTCACCAAGCAAGCCTAATGAAACGCCGGCAATATTGTAATTGTCAATTTTCTTAACAAGTTTATCCGTTATCTTTGTAAGTTTATCTCGACGAATAAGTTTATAAGCGCTGTAATTTACCGTATCGTGAATCTGAACACTCTTACTTATGTAATATTGCAACGCGCTTCGTGAGTTCGCAGTTTTGGCTGCATCGAAGGTATAAGAATAACCCTTTCCGCCCTGTCCAAACGCTGCAATGTTAAAATCGATAAAAGAATCTATTCCGTTTTCATTACAATAATTAGTAAGTACGGATAAATCGCTCTTGCTACCATACTCTTTTGCAAGTTTCATACCGCCAGCAATCTTGCCTACGTCAAGACCCGATTCACCAAAACCTACAAGTTGCACGTTAGGTTGTACACCCGATGATGACAATTCTTTTAACATTTTGGTTGCCTGATTGTAGGTGGTTGCCGCATAAAGCTTTTTATACGGGAAACCGAGGAAGTTTTTCTGCTCCATCAAACCACCGATAAACTTAACAGAATATGCAGAATCGGTAAGGTTTTCGGTTGCCTTATTGTCACCAAAAAGTTTACGTTGATAAAGCTTTGCCATGCCAACGTAGTCAGCATCTTCACCCTCTAACGGATAAAAATCAATAGCAAACGTAGTGTCTTTTACTCTATCAGCACTATAGATGGCAGTTTCTGCCGAATTAACATTACCTCTTACCTCGTTATAGTCATAACCTCTTAAGGTAAACTCGGCGGATATTGCTGAATAATGGTGGTTGGCGTGGTTAATAACAAGTTCCAGTGCAGCCTGCTCTGCGCCTGAAGTAATAACGCCCAACACACCGGTATCACCCTTTTTAACACCATAAACAGGCAGATAAATGTTCTTTTGGTTGGTCTGCTTATCCTTGGTTTTTCTTGCGGCATCAGTGCCGTAAACCTCAGCAAGATACGTGCCACCGGTAACGTTTGCATCGGTTGTTTCAATCAATGCGCCGGATCCCGACGGATAGAACAAATAACTGTCTTCAAGGCCTGTTTTAACAGAGCAGAAGAAAGGCGCTAACGTAATTGTGTAGATAGGGTTTTGGCCCTCAACAATCTTATTTGCATCAATCGAAACGCGAATGCCATCCTCTAACAAGGTGTAATCTACGGGGATTATAGCATTTAAATCTTGCATATAATATTCAACCGTTATTACGTTTCCCTTCATAGTTGCCGAGAAATCACCCTTGTTGGTTGATTTAAGTGTAGATCTTAAATCATCAACTTTCTCTAAAAATTCACTATCATAATAATGCACTATCAATGCCGACTCTACCCAGTTTGAAACGGGGCGAATCTTTTGATCTGCAGGTGTATCCAACTGTTCGGTCGGTACGGTAGACCACTTAACGCCGGTTTCCTTATTGATAAGAACAACGCTGTTTACCATGCCATCCCAATACATTTTATAAGTATCATTTTCGGTAGAAGCACCGTCACTAAGTTTTTCGTCAGATAACTGAGCTGAAAGGTCGGGGGCTTCTTCACCTTCTTTTGCACCGCACGCCGTAAAGGAGAAGAGCATAATTAAACTCATTGCGAATGCTAAAATTCTAAATAAATAATTTTTCATTCTTACTCCCCCTTACATCATCGGTACAAGACTTCCATAACGACAGTCTTTATAAAGTCGCCGGACTGTTGCACAAGAATACCTACCAAGAATATAAGGAATATGATAAGTATCATTGCCAACAAAGTAACTACTGTTGTGAATATGAATTTACCTAAAGTAAACTCTTGAATATTAATAATACCCATTATGAGATATGCCGCAGTTAATATAATGCAAGCATAGTTAAGTATGTTTAAGAAACTCTGCTCATTAAGTGTTAACACGTTAGAAAGTATGTCATAGCCTATTGCCTGAATTACCATAGGTATAAGTGAATAACACGTAACAATGTAAATTTCTTTAAGTTTTGCTTTACCTTCAAAGAGAACGCACACAAGCCAGTTAGATAACACGAAGAGGGCAACTAAACCGAAGGTCTGAGCCAATGCGTACCAAGCGTTAACGTCAATAATGCTTGTATCGTTAAATATAAAGCCGCTTGTCAAACCGATAATCTTAAAGATGTACCACAAAACAAGAATTACCGTAGCAACAATTATAGAACCATTGCCGTTGCGTTTAATCTCGTAGAATGTATCGGCAGGGTGCGTAAGGATGCCCAACGCAACCTTAACTTTTTTATTTTTAATTAAAACAATATTTTTCTTTTTCTTGTAGTTTAGTCCAAGCACCAATGCTACAACCAAAAGAATAACACCTATGAATATTATCGTAAAGTGCTTTTCGGTAAACTCGGTACGAACATAACCATAAGCTGCAGAATAGGTTGCACGGTCGTAACCACGTTCAGCATATTCCATAGCTTTTTCGTACTTGCCCTCAATTAAATAAGCCTTTGCAAGTCCGCGGTAAGCAATCATACTATTGCGGTCTACCTTTAAAACTTCACGCCAGAGTGGTGCAGCATCAAGATAGTCGCCGGCCATTGTTAATGCCTGCGCTTGCTGCACAAGTTCACCATATGAGTTGATTGTAAAGGAAACAATGCCTGCCTTTATTTCGTCGATGGCATAAATATTACCGTTCATATTGGTAATGGCAATTGCCTTTTTAAAGGTACCTGCCTGAGTACCATTATCAATACCGCCACCAAGAGTATTTAGCATATTACACTCAAGGTCGTATACGTAAATTCTGCCATATGCACTATCAAGCACATATATATAGTTGTTATTGTCAATAGTTACAGAGGTCATATCGTGCTTGATTAGATTACCATGTCTCTTAGCAAAATCTTCAGCACCGAAGACCATGTTTGTCGAGTCAACGGCTGTACCTGTTGACTTATCAATAAGAATATTGGTACCGGTAGGATTAAGTCTTCTTACTGAACCTGTTGCCTTCCTATCGTAACCTTTTATACCTGTACAAGTGTAAATATAACCGTCGCTACCAAGTTCCATATCAACGAAGGAATAAGGCAACGCCTTTGCGCTCTTTGATCGCTTTACACTGTTGGTGAACAAAATATCCCAAAGTTTATTTACTGCTTCAAGAATATTTGTTGTGGTAACGTTTGCGCCAAAGAAGCCCTTAAACTTGTACTCCGGTGCCGGCGTATACATGGCCGCACCATAGAATGAACCATTGCAAAGTACATATAGGTAACCCATTTTATCCTTAATAACCTTAATTGGGTTAAAGTTAAGGTCATTCGGCCACATATCATCTATCGGCTTTGTAAGGGTTGTAATAAGCTTACCTTTTGAGTCTGTAATAAGAACCCTTGTATGGTCATGGTCAGAGATGTAAATAAGACCATTTTCATCAACCATAATGCCGCGCGCGCCCTTAAACTCGGTCGTGCTTCCGTCAGCAGTAATGACGCCTTTAATTTCAGAAAGAACGGTATAATTCTCATCCAAAACAATAATACGACTAGAACCACCATCAAGCACATATATCTTACCGTCTATTGCAAAAATATCGGCAAGTTTCTCGAAAGGTTCAATACCTGTGCCATCTGCATACTTCATATCTGAAGCCTCAATAAGAGGATTGGTTTCGTACATAGGTTTTGCATAAACCATCTCTTTTTTAGCGGTTGAGTTAACCCACATTGTAGTAGCATCGTTTGGCGAATCGGTATAATCTGCCGCGCTTGCCGTTAAAGCGAAGGAAAACAGGCAAGCAATAACAAGAACAAGAGCAATTAAGCGTTTAAAATTTCTCATATTAACCTACCTTTCAATTAATCCTTCATACCGGCGTTACTCATTGTCTGCATAACGCTGCTTTGTGAAATCAAATAAACGAGTATCGGCGGAATCATCATAATAACCGATACCGCCATAGCACTACCTTGACGAGCGATACCTGCGTTGGTAATCTGACTCATAGCGGCAGGCAAGGTTTTTAATGACTCGGTAAAAATCATTGTGCCCATTTGCATAGACCACATATCACGGAATGCAAACAAAAGAAGCGTAAGCCAAGCCGGTTTTACCATAGGCATTACGATTTTCCAGAAGATAAGCGGATAACCTGCACCGTCAATACGGGCGGCTTCAAGCAATGCTTCAGGAACCGAACCATCCATATACTGTTTCATAAGGAATACACCTGTAGCACTAGGAACGTGCGGTAAGATGTATGCCCAATAGGTATCAATAGCTCCCATTCTCGAGAAAATTATGTACTGCGGAACACCAAGTGTTGTGCCGTTATAGAGAAGTGAGAACTGCACAATAAGGAATATTATGCCAACCCATTTTTTCTTGCTCTTTGAGAAGAAGAATGCCGCCATAGCTGCAACAAGAATATGCGCAATAGTACCAACAATTGTAATAAAAAAGGTATTGAACGCATAGCGTGAAAGCGGAACCTGCAACTTAGAAAGCAAGGACGGAATAAGTGTGTAGTTTGCTATCGTAGGACGTTTTACAAAAAATCTCGGTGGTAATATAAGAATTTCATCGAGAGGTTTAAGCGACGTCGCAATACTATACACAAGCGGAAGGATACATACTGCACCAAACAATAACAGAACAAAAACGAAGAATGCTGTTACAAATTTCGAACGAGTGTATCTCTTGTATTGGTCTTCGTTACTACCGAACAAGCGGAAGGTTTTGATTTTATGTATTAAAGTATTCATTATATCCTCCTCCCCTTACTTGCCCGTTGAACTGAGTAGTTTACCAACTACTGCTCTGAATATAGCCATCATCAAGAACAGAACGATAGATATTGCCGCCGCATATCCCATTTCCATTCGCGTGTTTGCAATATCGTTCAAGTATAGCACTATTGTATCGGCACTATTGTTAACGGTCGGATATCCACACATTGTAGAAATAACTGTACCGATTGAGAACGACGATGAAATCTGCATAACTGCACCGAACAAAAGAATGTGCTTCATTGAAGGCAAAGTGATGTACCAAAGTTCTTGCCAACGGTTACGTATACCGTCAATAGCGCCCGCTTCAAACATCGATACGTTGATACTCTGAAGACCTGCGATATCTGCAAGGAACGAAATACCCATACTTGACCAAAGTGTAATACCGATAATAATCGGCATAATGTACTGAGGGTCTTTAAGCCATTGAATCGGCTCGTTTAAAAGACCGACGCTAAGCAACAAACTGTTGACGTAACCGTAAGCGTCACCTGAGAATGCAGTCTGCCAAATAAAGAAACCGTTACCTACAAGGGCAGGTGCATAGAAAAGGAATGACAAGAAACTTCTTACAACCGGGTTGAATTCGTTAATGAACCAAGCCAAAACGAACGAAAGTAAGAAACCGATAGGAGCAGTAATAACAGCCAATACCAACGTATTGATAGCAACCGTACCAAACATATCATCGGTTACAAACATTCTTAAGAAGTTGTCAAGTCCCACCCACTTCGGAGCATTAAGCATATCGTACGAACAGAAGCTTAATACAAGCGAAGTTATGATAGGGAGAATTGTAACAACAAAGAATAAAATCAAGAAAGGTATCGCGAGAGCGAACAATGAAAATTCACTACCGCCAAAAGACGATTTGCTTTTCTTTCTCTTAATTGTAGTGCTTTGCGAGCTCATCAGCATATTCCTCCCTCTTTCTTTCTATTTCTTGGTCTGCGATTTTACCCCATCTAACAATCATATCCTTGGGGTTCTCTTTAAGGTTTACTGTGTTCCAAAACGCCTGATAGATAGAACGTGCAACGTAGTAACCGCCCGGCACCTGTTCAAGTGCATCAACGTGTGACCATGCATCAAGTAATATATCAAGGTCGTTAGACTGCCACGGTAAGCGCTTGAGTGCCTCAATGTTGGCTGTATTAACACGACCAACCTCACCAAGTATTGCCTCAACCATAGTTGAATATCTGTACTGAATGTTATCAGAGGTCCACCATTTAAGGAATTCCCAAGCTAACTCCTTATCTTTTGTGATTCTGGGAATTACACAAGCTGTACCTGAGTCGGCCTGTGTATAATTGATTGTTCCGTCCTCTTGCATAGTGCCGGGAGCCTTAGCGATGCCCCATTTACCGGTGATTTCGGGCGCTGCTTGGCTAAAGAGAACGTATTGACCGTAACCGGTTATACCAAGTGGCATTGTGCCTGAACGGAAACGGTTGTAGAAGTCAAATGACTGCTCATAACCGAGGTTAGTAAAGAACTCGGTCCAATAAACAAATCGCTCAATCGCTACACCCTCTGATACAGCGGTAGCTGTTAAATCATCATTATAAAGTTGTGCACCGGCTTGTTTTAAGAATGTAGCAAATCCATCAATAACACCGATATCTGCCGACTGAGGTGCAGCGAAACCTGCCTGAAGGTTTTGTCTTTGGAGAAGCGCCGTTGTGTTGCGGTATTCTTCCCAAGTTTTAGGCACTTCAAGTTCCATACTCTCAAAAATATCGGTACGATAGAACATAATGTTAAACGACTGTGTATCGGGCAAACCATAAACAGCATTACCCAATGTGTAAGGTACTGTAGCACTAGGCTGGAAGCGTTTGATAACCTCGTCGTAGTCATCAAAATCGCTTAAATCAATCAACGCGTTACGCATACCGTAGTTTACAGGTTCGGTTCTCGGTTGACCGAGCAATAGGTCGGGACCTTCGCCAAGCAAGATAGCCTGAATAAGCGAAGCGCCAACTATCTGAACGTTAACCTTTACGTCGGGATGCTCTGTTTCAAACGAGTCTTTAACGAGTGACGTTAAAATCTGTGTTTGGTCACGACCCCAGGTTACCCAAAGGGTAAGTGTCTTTCTGCCGTCTTCACTCTTGGTTGTATATCTGTAATCATCCATAAACGATGTTACAAGACGTTCACAACCATATACGAACTTATCCCAGAAACCTGCAAGCTTTTGCTCATATTCCTTTTCAGGTGCTGCAAGAATAATCTGGTCAAGGTCAAGCGGCATTTCTGCCAAGTCGCTAACCAAGGCAGCAAGCGAGCAATATTGTGTATAATACTCGTTTACATACTTCTGTGCCATATATTGGTCATCGAGCATTTCCTGCATTACACGCGCCATATTTTTCATGGTAGCAATGTAGGTATTACTCTTTTCGCCTGTAAGTTCAATAACTCTTTGGCAGGTAGAATTGATGCGGTCAATATTTCTTTTAAGAGTATCGTTAAAGCCTTCAATCTGCTCAAAGAATTCGTAACTTCTGTTGGCGTCAATCTTTTCACCCGTGATCATCTTCATCTTAAGGTAAAGGTCGCCAACTTCATATGTAATATCGTTAACTGCCTGGCTGATTTCACCCATCTCACCAAGTGTTACGGTAAGGCTCAATTGATGCGGGCCCTTTGTGAGGTAAACGTATGCCGTTTCTTCAACAGGCATGCCCTTTTTATCCTTTTTGCCCGTGTTGTAGGTAAGCTCGTTAAACTGCCAGTTACCACCATATCTGTACGCTATGTCCTTTGCTTCTGCAAAAGGTGCAACGCCATCAATCATAAGCGAACGATATGAGTTACCGTTGATAACAACGTTCTGTCTGTAGCGGAAACCTATCTTATAAAGACCATCTTCCGGAACGTCGATTTCCCAAGTAAGTGTTTCACCGGGAGTCTGCCAACCTGTAGAACCTATATAGTTAATAAGCTCTTTAAACGGCTTAGTAGGATTAACACTGGGATCACTATTATCAATAAGAGGATTGAGTGATGCGGTACTCTTGTAAATTGCGCTTTCGCCTTCAATTTTTATCTCGTTGCCCTCATAGTAATCGCCCTTGTCATACTGAGCGATATAATCCTTGTAGTTAAGAACCTTTTGAGGTGCAGTAAGGGTTATGCCCGCAAGATAGAACTCACCCGATAAAACAGTAAGGGTAATGGTATGTACACCTTTATCAAGCGCAACCTTTAAAGCATCTGCATACTGACCGGTACGGTCGGTAGCCTTACGGTCGATAAAGATGAACTTTTCTACCTGCTCGGAAGAATAGATGTTGCCGTTTCCATCCGTAACACCCTCGGGTTTTGAGTCAACCCACGTTCTTTCAAAGTTAACCGAGTTAAGAACCTCGTACGGATACTCGCCGTCAATCATAAACGATAACGCAAGCGGAAGTCCGCGTCCGGCTATCGGCAGATACGACATTTGTATCTCGTAAAAACCGGCTTCCTCAACCGTGAAAGAATAGGTTAAAGAGCCTTTTTCACCGGTCCACTTTAAAACGTCATTTTTCTTAACGCCGTTTTCGTCAACCTGCTCCTTAATCTTTTCAATCTTGGCATTTGCCTTTTTGTATGATAACGCAGGGATTTTTATATCCTTTACTGCGTCTTTGTAGCTTGAATTTACATCCAAATAGCTACCGTAGGTATCGTTTAGGCCTTCGACATCTGCGCTGTTACCGGTTGTAGTTGTGCCAAGCGCCGCATCTGCTTTTTCGGCAAAACCTACAATCTGAAACGCAGAAACCAACATCAACAGTGCCAAAACAACCGCTAAACACTTTTTCATACGTTTTCAATCCTCCAAAAAACAAATTTGTTAGCATTTTTGACAAACCAAAAAACATAATTCGTCAATTCTGCTATTATACTGTATAATAGTACCAAAAACGGAGCAATATGTCAAGCAAATTTGAACAATAAAAAAGAATATTACTGCCACTTTGGGGCGCTTTTTTTTGCCTTATTTTACCTTTTTGCGAAAACCGTCGAAACAGTGCGCAGAAATTGTGATTTTACGGCTTTTAAAACCCTAAATATTGTATGGTGGATAACTTTTTGTGCAAAATGACGAAAATTAAAACAGGTCGCAGAAAATGTTTTCTGCGACCTGTTTTTTTATTCAACCGTCAATGTTGCTTCTTTGCCTTTTCCCGCATTTTGAAAAGTGTCATACGGGGTTACTTTAATTGTATATTTTCCCTTTTCAAGTGGGGTTGTATATACCAAATGCCTACTTTTTGTTTCACTCTCGGATCTATCTGCGAACAAACCGGAAGAAATTCCAAACTCCTTATACAATTCGTTGCTGCCCGCTTTAAAAACTTCCACCTTATAATAATAAACGTAATCTTCACAAACAGCAGCGTCAAATGTTATTTGTAGGTTGTAACTTGACTGTTTTATCGTGAATTTTCCATCATCTTTAAAATAAGGCTTTTGAACCTTTTGTGCACGTTCTCTTGTATAATTAAGTTCGCGCTTGCCGTTTTTTACAGCAGGTATTACCCAGTCGTCGGCGCAAATTGAACCCTTGGCAAAATTAATTCTGCGAACGCGGATATCTCCTTCGCCGTCTATTTCTACCAAATAACCACCGTAGTATTGATTAACGGTTTTTTCATCAACATTAACACAATCCATTCCAGGGGTTAGCCATTTTTTCGGGAAATAGTTGGCAGAACCACAGTTAAGGGTTATGTATCCGCTTTCGTGCTGCATTATAGAAGTTTCTTTTTGGATAAAATCGTGGTCGTGACCGTGGAAGGTTATAACCTGTGGATAATCCTTTAGAAACTCTTTTAATACATCCTCGCCCTCCGGTCTATTCACTTCTGTGCATTCGGGTCCGTAATGTGCTGACAAGAAGATATTAGCGTTTTTGTTTTTCTTTAAAATTTTATCAAACTCAACCCTTAGCCAATCATACGTAGCTTGAGTATACGGGTGTGATGAAAGATTAATTCCAAAGAAATGTTGACCACCAATTATGCAATGACGGTGTCCTTGTGCCGTCTTCTTCATATCTACGTCATACTTAAAGTATCTGTCGTACGTACCATCGGCAGAAAACGCCTCTATAAAATCGGCAGTATGATTGTTGTTGGTACTATCATGGTTGCCGAGCGAATAAAACAAAGCTATACTATCAGGTAACGAGTCTTTAATTACCTTTTTAAAGTTATCTCTCTCAGCTTTTGCCTGAATAGGATAATTCTCTTCTTTTGTTCCGGGATATTTATCACTGCCCGCAAAAACATTGCCCATTGAGTTGGTGCAGTTTACAAGGTCACCAGCAATAAGCACGGCATCAAGTTTGCCGTTTTTAGCAAACTTTTGCAAAGTCTTAAACGTAGTGGTGCCCTTAACATAACTACTATCTGCCATATAAGCACCGTCAATATGTATATCACTAATAGCGCCGAATGAGAAAACTATATTATTTTCATTAAATACCGATGCAATTTTTTTATCCTCAGCCGACAAGGTGTTTCCGACCGGCGTTTTATTAGCGGATTGACCACCACTACTTGTTTGGTCGTCGCTACTTATTTGGCCATTGCTACTTGTTTGGTCGTCGCTACTTATTTGGCCATTGCTACCTGTATGGTCATTGCCACCTGTATGGCCATTGCCACCTGTTTGCTTCTTTCCACAAGCAGAAATAGAAAGCATCAAAGCAACCACCACTACAATTGATAAGATTTTTTTCATTTTTGTCCTCCTACATTTTATATTTTTTATGTGTTTGCTATAGTTATTTTACCTTCGATAGACTCACCTTCATTACTAAAGGTATCTAACGGTATAATCTTTACAATATAATCGCCCGGCTCAAGCGGATCCAAATGTAAATCAAATTTTGTCAACGAATCGGATTCGTTCTTATCGGCAAAGAAACGTGACGAAATACCAAACTTTTTATATTCTTTACCTGTTTTATTATCTGTAATCACAACCTTATAATAGTAAACGTAATCTTCACAAATTGCCGCATCAAAGGCTAAGTGCAGATTATACTTGCTCTGCTCAAGCGATACCGTAGCACCCTTTTTGAAATACGGCTTTTGTACCTGCTGAGCACGTGCAGCTGTATATTTTAACTCACGCTTACCATCTTTAAGGGCAGGAATCATCCAGTCGTCAGCACAAATTGTTCCGGTTTTAAAGTTTAAACGACGTACTCTAATATTACCGTTTTTATCAATCTCTAAAAGAAGGCCGCCGTTATGCTGTTTAATATAACCTTCATTTGCATTAACGCAATTAAGACCCGGTGTTGTGTTCTGAAGCAAGAAATAGGCAGACGAACCACAGTTGAGCGAAACGTAACCCTCGTTAGACTGCATAATTGAGGTTTCTTTTTGAACATAGTCATGGTCATGACCGCTCATAACTATTACCTGAGGATATTCCTTTAACAACCCGTCAAACGTATCTTTACCTTCGGCTGTGTAACCCTTTGCATATTCAGGGCTATAGTGAGCCGCTAAAAATATATTGGTATTCTTATCTTCTTTTATAATTTTATCAAATTCTTGTCTCAGCCAATCATATGTAGCTTGGGTATATGGATGTGACGAAAGTTCAATGGCAAAGAAATGGTAACCACCTATTATACAGTGGCGGAGTCCCTTTGCCGTTTTGTCCATATCTACGTCATATTGGAAATATCTTTTATACGTACCATCCGCCGAAAAATCGTCAATAAATTCTTGTGTATGTTTAAGCTTCATACTGTCATGATTACCTAAGGCGTAAAACAGCGCAATATTATCAGGCAATGCATCTTTTACTGCTTTTTTAAAGTTTGCTCTTTCGGCTTTTGCCTGCTTCGGTTGGTTTTCTTCTTTTGTGCCAACGTATTTATCATCAGAATAAACGTTACCTATAGAATTGGTACAGTTTACAAGGTCACCCGCTGTAAGCACTGCATCAAGTTTGCCCGATGTGGCCTTTTCTTGCAACACTCTATATGCCCTGGTTGCCTTGTTATAACTACTCTCTAAGCCATATGCTCCGTCAACATGAACGTCACTAATAGCGCCAAAGGTGAAAACTATATTTTTTTCGTCAAATTTCGCCAACCATTTTTCTTCGGTTAGATCTTTTGGCCTTTCGATTGTTGGACCCTGCGGCTTTTCGTTTGTTGTACCCTGCGGCTCACTTAAATCATCCGGTGTTTCGACAGCACTCGAATTGTTAAGCGGTTTTTCATCATTCGTACCGGCGCTGCCCTTATTACAAGCAACCAAAGTTGCAAGCAAAGTTAGTGCCAAGATAATTGCTATACTTTTTTTCATCATTAGTCTCACTTCTCCTTGAAAGGATTGACAAATCATTTAAAAAATTATATAATCAATATACACTAGTTTTCAAAATTTGTCTATACTTTTGAGGTGTTTTTATGAAAAAACTTATTTGTGTCTTAACAACTTTTCTTCTTTTGCTTGCAATAGCCTTTGTACCTGTAGAAGCAGCGGACAGTTTCACTTGGTCAAAATTTGACAGCGGTTACGTTACAATCGTATTTGACGACGGCAGAGATTGTACTGCTACTCTAGCGCGCATTTTTACTGAGAAAAACATCCCTCTTTCATGCGCTATTACAGGCAAGTCGGTCGTTAATAGCGTTGCGATGGTTTCTGTATTAAAGAAGATTCAAAACCATGGTGGTGAAATTCTCTCTCACACTTACAGTCACGATGCCTTTGATGAAAATTCAACGCTTGAAGAAATCGAAAAAGAATTTTCAATGTCATACAACGCCCTTACAAATGCCGGTTTTGTTGTAAATGGTATTATTGAAGCAGGTGCCGGCGGTAGCGAGAAATCTGTTAATTATGACCTCGTTGAACAGGCAGTAAAAAAGTATTATAAATACTCTGACTGCTATGGTACGTCGCTTCAATATAACTCGGTAAGAACGTACATGCGTGGCCTATCCTTATCGCAACTTAAAACCAAAGTTTCACGCGCTGCACAAAGAAAAGAATGGTTAATTTTATTTGCCCACGATTTTAGTGAAATTTCACAAAGCGACCTTGAAGCGTTGTTAGACTACATAAACGAGACCGAAGGCGTAAAGGGCGTTACATATAAATATATGTACGAGAACTTTGGTAACTACCCAACAAAGCAAGACTTCGGTAAAACATATTATACTGTTAGTTATACCGATAAAAAGGGTACCGTTATTGAAGAAAAGGTTGTTGCTGCCGGTAGTTACGTTAGCAGTAAACCCTCAAAAATTCCTGAGGGCACCACCTGGTCCAACACCGAAGTTATCGTTGAGGATAATATGATAATATCCGCACTTAAAGGCGAAGTAATAAGTACACCCAGCACAAGCAATCCGTCCACAAGTAATCCTTCCACAAGTAATCCTTCCACAAGCAATCCTTCCACAAGCAATCCGTCCGCCAGCAATCCGTCCGCCAGCACCCCGACTACAAATCAACCATCTGACGAACCGCAAGAAAATTCAAATAACGACAAGGCGAAAGACCCTATTACGTTATGGATAGTTATTGGTATAGCCGGCGTTGCGCTTGTTGTGCTAATTATAGTAATAATAGTTGTTTGCTGCAAGAACAAAAAGATGAAATAAAATATTTAACAAACAAAACCTCAAACTATCCAAGCGTTTAACGCTTGGATAGTTTTTTGCGTAACGTAAATAATTTTGCCATGCATGGTTTTTTGAGATAATAAATATCCACCCGCATAGCGGGTAGTATTTCATTTCCGAGCATAGCCCTAAACGATACTGTCGGCGCACAAGTGCGCATTTTGTTGTCCTGCCAGCCACGCATGTTTTACTAGTCGCCAGTAAACTGGTTTAATACAATACTTGGCTCCCTCTGACGAGGGAGCTGTTGAGCGCAAGCGAAACTGAGGGAGAGAAACAGTTGGTTTGATATTTTGTTTTAGTTTTTCTCTCCCTCCGTCTTTTGCTTCGCAAAATCCACCTCCCTCATCAGATGGAGGCACGGCACTTATAACACTTTTTTACTGTTCATCGGTAAACCTTTTCTGAACCACGCGACTATCGCGTGGTTTTCGTTATACAGTAAAAGGATGTGTAGAGGTTTTCTACACATCCTTTTAGTTTTATTATTTCTTACTGTTGGCCTATACAAATTGCACCTATTGCGAAATATCCGGGGCCATTATACTTAATTGTTACAACGTGTTTCCCCGGCGCCAAATTGTCAAACACCAAACGTTCAACCTCATTAGTTGCATCCTTTTCGTGTAAGCGAACCGTTGTTTTGCCGTCAATTATCAAATCAACGTTTGCATTGCGACGAATGTCAGCCAGCATGCCAAAGGTATTACCCTCAAATGTGAAGGTTAACGTAGAACCTGCGCCGTTAGGGGCAAGTCCTTGTGTAAAGCCTGCATAACTAATATGTTCTGACGCTTTTTTTAACTTCCACCCGCCTTCAAACTCAATTTTGTCTGCCGTTATGGTCTGGGTCTTATGTATACCATTTGACACACAATCTTCGCTTGGCAATTTATGATTTTCAATAGAATTAGCATTCTTAGGCAAAAGAACCTTAAGTTCTTCAATCACCCTGTCCGCATAAACCTTATGGCCGTTATTGTTGGGGTGAACAATATCGCCTACATAATAATCCCAACTTTTGCCGGTCTTTTTCATTTCCTGATTAAGTGCCTCACCAACGTCAATGGTAGGTATACCATAAAAATCAGCAACTTTTTTATGCGCCGTATAGGTTTTAAATTGAGTGCCAAGACGACTCTTGTCGGTTGTGAGAACAATAACGATATCCGTTTCTGGAAACTCTTTTCTAACTTTTCGAATAATGCCCTCAACCAAAGCGGCACTCTGCTCCAAAGTAAACTTTTGATAAATATCATTTATCGCAAGCTCAATAAACATAAGGTCGGGCTTATTCGCTATAGCATCTCTGTCAGCTCTGAAAAGACCCAAAAATGTGCCCTGACCACTGATAGATTTATTGGTTATATTAATTTTTGCATCGGGATAGGTGTCTTTAAGCCATTGAGCAGTAAGTTGGCTCCAACTGCCGTTATTTGTCGAACCCACTCCTACAGTTATAGAACCACCGTAATATAAAACGTTAAGTTCTTTTTTCTTAGTTAATTTATATTGTGTGTTGTTAAGGTTGCGTTTTGCCAATGGTTTTGCAGAAGAAAAGGTACGTGCCTTCGCGTATACATCTTTAGCAAGACCTGGAATGGTAACCGTAGAAGATGAACCCGAAGAATTTGTTGCTGGATTAGAACTTCCTGCGTTGCTTCCTGCGTTGCTTCCTACGTTACTTCCTACGTTACTTCCTACGTTATTTTGTTCACTGCTAACATTACTGTTGTTGCTACTATTATTGTCCTTACCACTATTGTTGGCACCGTTGTTATTACCTTCGGTGCCACCACAAGCACAAAGTGTTACAATAAATACCAGCGCTAAAATTAATGCTAATATCTTTTTCATCTTTTTCTCCTTTTAGCCTATAAAGACTGCATATACGTAAAATCTGGCTTTGCCCGTATATTCTAATTCTATCTTATGTTTTCCCGCTGCTAAATTATCAAAAATAAGCTTTTCGTTTGCGCCCTCTTCGTCAGCTTTAACAAAAATTTTCTTTTCCTTGCCGTCGATTGTTGCAGTTACCGTATTACCTTTCTCGGTATTCATGAACAAGCCGAATGAATTACCCTCAAACTCTATAGTAATCTTGGCGCCGCTTTTAGTGGGTCTAAACAACATCGGAAAACTGTGGAGCTTACGCTTTCCGGTTTCCCAACCTTCGCTCATTTGAACTTTATCGGCGGTAAGCATCTTATAATTCATATTTATGCCGCCAATAACATAGTCTTCTTTGGGCATGGTGTGGTTTTTAAGTGCTTTGCCTTCAACTGCCAACAACTTTTTAAGGCCTTCTATAACGGTGTTTGTATACACTGCGTAGCCTTTGTTGGAGGGGTGTGAGTAGTCGGTAAAATAATCTTCCCAAGTTCCCTTGCCATCGTTTACGGCTTTGGCAAGATCGGCACCTAAATCAAAACAAGGTATACCATAATGATTAGCTACTGCCTTATGTGCGTCTGCGTTTTCAAATTGCTTGCCCATTTTACCCTTATCGGTAATGAGTAGCACAATTATATCGGTTTGTGGGAATTGCTTATTCATCCTTTTAATAAGCATTTCCAAATAGTATGCACTCTGCGAATAATCAAAATCTTCATATGCATCATTAATTGCAAACTCTATAAACATAAGGTCCGGTGCATACGGAATTGCATCCAACTCAGCGCGAATATTACCATAATAAACGCCGGTGCCGCCGATAGCTGAATTGGTACAGGTGATTTGGGCATCAGGGTAGGTTGATTTTAACCACTCTTCTGTGAGTTTTGCCCAAGAATTGCCGTCTGTACTACCTACGCCAACGGTTACCGAACCGCCGTAATACAAAACGTTGAGTTTTTTGTTGTTTTTCAATTTATATACGGTGTTATCAAGCGTTCTTTTTTGTGCGACTGCATTTTTAGAGAATTGACGCGCACTTGCAAATACCTTATCGGCATATTTATCAGTCTCGCCAGACGGTTGACTCGTAGTTGGAGTGCTAGCGGACGGATCGCTTGTGGATGTATTGTTTGAAGACGGATTGTTTGAAGAGGAATCGTTTGAAGACGGATTGCTTGTGCTAGGTGTTGACGTGTTGCTGTTTCCGCTCGGTGTTTTGCCGCCTTTACAAGCACAAAAAGCAAAGCACAAACATAAAATTAATAAAACGCTTATAATCTTTTTCATCGTTTTTTCTCCCTTTAACCTATAAAGAATGCATAAATGTTAACATCACCGGAACTCACAGACTCAATTTCAACCTTGTGTTTTCCCTTGATTAAATTATCAAAAACCAATCTCTCGTGTTCGCCCTCGTCGTCCGGTTTAATGAAAATTTTTCTTTCTTTGCCGTCGACTGTTGCAACCACTGTGTTGCCCTTTGCCGTTGTTAAATACATACCAAACGAAGTGCCCTCAAATTCTATCGTAATTTTTGAGCCTTGCTTTTTGGGGCTTATACACGTAGTATAGCTCTTACAATTGCTATTCTCGAGTTTCCACCCGTCATTAAGTTTTACTTTATCGGCGGTTACTGTTTTGCAGTCCATATTTATGCCGCCAACAATATAGCTCTCTTCAGGCATTACGTGGTTCTTTAGCGCCTTAGCATCAATTGCCAACATGGTTTTAAGTTTTTCTGTAATAAAATTAGCATACATCTCATAACCCTTATCGTTGGGATGCACGTAATCCGACAAATAATCTTCCCACTTGCCGGCACCTGAGTTAACCAATTTAGCAAGCTCGGCGCCCAAATCTATACACGGTATGCCGTAATGCTCTGCAACCGCTTTATGTGCTGCATTATTTTCGAATTTTTCGCCAACTTTACCCTTATCGGTAATAAGTAAAATAATTATATCGGTTTGCGGGAATTTTGTATTAACCCTTTTAATAAGCATCTCTAAATAGTATGCACTTTGCGCATAATAGAGATCTTCATAAGAATCATTAACGGCAAACTCTATAAACATGAGATCCGGTGCGTAGGGGATAACATCTAAATCAGCGCGGAAATTACCAAAATATACGCAAGAACCGCTAATTGCTTTATTTGTGCAGTTGATTTGGGCTCTAGGATAGGTGCTTTTTAACCATTTTTCAGTCCTGCTTGCCCAAGAATTACCCGCTGTACCGCCAACGCCGGCAGTTACCGAACCGCCGTAATACAAAACATTGAGTTTTTTATTGTTGTTCAATTTATACGCGGTATTATTAAGGGTTCTTTTTTGTGATACGGCTTTTGTAGAAAATTTACGCGCCGGCGCAAAAGCTGTTATGGTTCCTCTGTCAGGTTCGGAAGTTTTAGAACTTTCTTCTACCTTGCTGGAACTTTCTTCCACCTTGCTGCTAGAGCTCGGTTTCTTATTTTCGTCAGAACTCTGTCCTAAGCTACTGTTAGGTGTTGACGTGTTGTCGGTTCCACTCGATGTTTCACCGCCTTTGCAAGCACAAATAGCTAAGCAAATACACAAAATCATTAATATGCTAATAATCTTTTTCATAAACAAATTCCTCCCATTATTAAAATAATACCATACATTATAATTTTTTTCAATAAAAAAACTCCGTGAATTTTCACAGAGTCGAATTAACACATTCATTTTTCGCACCCTAAAAACTGAACAAAGGTAAAAGGCAAGGAGAATCGAAGAAATGTAGGTCAAGCCCTCGGTCTATTAGTACTGCCAAGCACAGACGTCACCGCCTTTACACACGCAGCCTATCAACCCGGTAGTCTACCGGGGACCTTACTAGCTTATGCTATGGGATATCTAATCTTGAGGTTGGCTTCACGCTTAGATGCTTTCAGCGTTTATCCAATCCGCACGTAGCTGCCCAGCTATGCCCTTGGCAGAACAACTGGTGCACC
>JAFSDK010000041.1 GCA_017436255.1 Clostridia bacterium | reverse complement strand
CTACGATGTTTCGGGAAATATAACTGCTATATCCAAGGCGCAAAGAGCCGAAACAAATACCGATGCAATAGGTATTACAGGCTCGGCAGAATACCGTTCATACGCTTACGATAACCTAAATCAGTTAATACGTGAGAATAATGCTACCAATAACAAAACAACGACATTCTCTTATGACGAGTTAGGTAATATTACTTCAAAAACCGAGTATGCTTATACCACAGGCGATTTAGGTACTGTAAATAAAACTATACTTTACGGCTACTCAAACGACGGTAAACAGGGCTGGAAAAACCTGTTAACCTCTGTTGACCTTAACGGCGATGGTGTTATTACCGCTAACGAGCAGATTACCTATGACGAAATAGGTAATCCTATAACCTATCTCGGTAACTCGCTTGCTTGGGACGGCAGACAACTTACAAGCTATAACGGTATTAGCTACAGCTATGATGCCGACGGTATAAGGGCAAGCAAGACGGTTGGTAACACAAAGACCGAGTATTACTACGTAGGCGGTGTAATACATTACCAGGTATCCACCAATATTACTACAGGTGAAAAGGTAAACGAACTATACTTCTTGTATGATAGTTACGGTCACCTTACCTCAATAAGACTTATTACCGGTGAATTTACCCACTCATACTACGTAACCACCAATGCGCAGGGTGACGTGCTGGGTATCTATACCGCAGGCGGCGATTTAATAACCGCGTATGATTATGATGCTTGGGGCAATTGCACCGCTACTAATTATTTACCTGAATATAGCCTAATTGGTGAAATTAACCCAATTAGATACAGGGGTTATTATTACGATGTTGAGACAGGGCTGTACTACTGTAATAGTCGGTATTATGATGCGAATGTTGGTAGATGGATTAGCGCGGATACTATTGTTTCGGGAGCAGGCTCGATACAGGGCTATAATGTTTTCGCGTATTGTTTTAACAACCCTGTAAATTTCGATGACTCAACAGGTCATTGGCCGGATTGGATAAAAAACGCGGTGAAGAAAGCGGCTAATAAAATCAAGCCAATTGTAAAAGCAGTGCAAAAAGAATTGGCAAAAAGGAATATTACATATTCTACTGGATTTGGTACAGGCGGCTCTATTACGGGTTATGGCATTCAAGTGCAAGGCGGAATTTCCATTGATTCCGAGGGGAATTTTGCAATACAAGGTACTATATCCGGTGGATTTTCCACAGCGAAAGGATGGTCAGGAATAGTATATAATACCGTAACTAATGCTCCTGATATTAATTATCTCGAGGGTCAAGGTTATCAAGTTGGTGGATTATATGGATGGAATATAGGATATGTTCCAGTTGTAGCAGGGGGAGATGTTAACATTATACCAACTCCTAATGCGGACGAAACATATTTCGGGGGAACGTTTAACACAGGATTTGGTTCGCCGGGATTTGAAGGCCATATCGATTGGAGCAATACGGGTACATTACCGGGTTCACAGTTCAATGTTTTCAACTGTTGCAGAAATATTTATTATGCAATTATGGAGTGGTAATATGAAACATTTAAAAAGAGCGATTACATTGCTTGTATTTGTCTTAGTGTTTACATTGCCGTTTGCGGCATCTGCGCTTGATGCGGGACTTAAAACAGAAACGATACCCCAAGATGAAAAAGCAGAAATTATCAATACGGTAAAATTTACCGAGCGTATTACATATACACCCCAAGCGGTAAAGTGCTTTGACGTTCGTGAGGATGGGAAGGTCTTGATTGGCACAGGCGGAGGCGGCACAGCGATTATAG
Organism: Clostridia bacterium; assembly: GCA_017436255.1. GTDB lineage: Bacteria > Bacillota > Clostridia > Oscillospirales > Acutalibacteraceae > SIG565. The sequence continues at coordinate 4,461 of JAFSDK010000041.1, read as the reverse complement.
TGGTATATGATTCTTTTGGCAACTATCAGGATGCTTTTGAAACCGAGGACCCGGGAAGTTTTAAGGTTATGTGGAGCGGTAATGATATTGCTTATTACAGTATTCGTGGTCAACGGCTGTATAAAATCAACGATGACGGTGAAATAATTGATGTAGTTCGAGTACCGAGCATTGCCGAAAACAGTATTTACCAAAACGATATTTTGTCAGCAACAACCCGAAAGGTAGGGGACGTTACTTATACCATGACAAATGAGAGTACGCTCGCGGACAGGTTTGCGTCTTCCTTTAAAAAGATAATTAAAACCGATGCAAGCGGAACGACGGTTATATATGATGCAAGCGGTAATCACCGCAATAATACGGTTATAAAAATAATTATTTTTATAGCGGTATCTGCATTTATTATAACGGGTGCTGTTATACAAATTAAAAGGCACTGTCAAAATAACACAGGGGACGGTTCTATGCGTTGAGGCACACAAGGGAAGGCACACAAGGGCACACAAGGGGACGGTTCTATTGTGTTGATGCAAAATTGAATTAGGTCACATTCTTTTAAGGGTAGTTAAGTTCGCTTAACTACCCTTTCCTATGCACCACGTAACGGTGCACTCACCTTGACAACCTACGGTAACGGTGATACAATAGGCTATAGATACAACAAGTTAGGTCTTGTTGACCAGACTGTACGTACCGATGGCGACAATGTAAGAACATTTAATTGGGCATATTCGTCGGCAGGCGTGCTGTTAAACCATACCGACAGCGTAAATAACCGCAGGTTTAATTACGATTATGATTCCTTGGGCAGACTTGTGCGTCAAGAAATTCGCACACAGGATAATTCAAGTCATATCGGCTTTGTTGAACAGGGCTATGATTTAAGAAACAATATAAACAAACTTATCCTTACCATCGGTAGCACAACGGTTAAGCAAAACTATAGTTATTCAGCATATAGCAAGAATGATGCCGACGGCAATGCTATTGCCAACAGCTCGGCAAGCTACGCTAAGGATAATCTGCCTACGCTTTATGAAATAGAGTCAGGAGCATATGCTACCTATACCTATGACTCAATTAATAGACTTAACAAGCGTACACTTTCAACAGACCGACCTATATACAATAACTACGTATACTGTCTGTCTAATAGAAACGCTACCAGCACGTACGATACGGTTGACCTTTACAGAACACATCAGTTACTGCGCGAAATTGTAGACAACACAGCGTATGACTACACCTACGATGTTTCGGGAAATATAACTGCTATAACAAAGGCGCAAAGAGCCGAAACAAATACCGATGCAATAGGTATTACAGGCTCGGCAGAATACCGTTCATACGCTTACGATAACCTGAATCAGTTAATACGTGAGAATAATGCAAGCAATAACAAAACAACGACATTCTCTTATGATGAGTTAGGCAATATTACTTCAAAAACCGAGTATGCTTATACTACAGGCAATTTAGGCACTGTAAACAAAACTATACTTTACGGCTACTCAAACGACGGTAAACAAGGTTGGAATAATCTGCTTACCTCGGTTGACCTTAACGGCGATGGTGTTATTACCGCTAACGAGCAGATTACCTATGACGAAATAGGTAATCCTACAAGCTATCTTGGTAACTCACTTGCTTGGGACGGCAGACAATTAACAAGCTATAACGGTATTAGCTACAGCTATGATGCCGACGGTATTAGGGCAAGCAAGACGGTAGGTAACACAAAGACCGAGTATTACTACGTAGGCGACGTAATACATTACCAGGTATCCACCAATATTACTACAGGTGAAAAGGTTAATGAACTATACTTCTTGTATGATAGTTACGGTCACCTTACCTCAATAAGACTTGTTACCAGTGAATTTACCCACGCATACTACGTAACCACAAATATGCAGGGTGACGTGCTGGGTATCTATACCGCAGGCGGCGATTTAATCACGTCTTACGATTACGATGCCTGGGGCAACTGCACCGCTACTAATTATTTACCTGAATATAGCCTAATTGGTGAAATTAACCCAATTAGATACAGGGGTTATTATTACGATGTTGAGACGGGGCTCTACTATCTTAACAGTCGTTACTATGACTCTAATACGGGTAGATTTTTGAATGCGGACAATCAGTTGTCAACTGGCGATATGACTGGTATGAATTTGTTTGCATATTGCGGAAATAACCCGGTTGTGAGAGCGGACAGTACGGGTTTACATTGGTATTATCTATGGATTGATGATTTTTTCAATTGGTTAAATTCAGATTCTGATACAAAAGATTATAAAAACACAGCTCATGAGATTTCTTATAGTGGTGATCCTCCAAAGAAAGATACCCCTCGCACATACACGGATGATGATGTTAATGTGTTTTTGAGCGGGGAGGGGTCAAAAGTGCCTGGAAAAATTAATGTTAAATTAATGCCTGATCACACTAAGAACGGAAAGCCAAACCCTAATATACGTATTTATGATTCGTATAAAATTGTAAATAAGAAAGAAAGAGAACAGATATTGGATATTATAATTTCTAATTCTAAATTTAATTCAACCGTTTTTAGGCGAGGCAAATCTTCTTGGATGTCTGAGTGGAATGGACATAATGATCTATATTTATTTCTTTCGTGGACTCCACTTGAATCAAATTTGAGAACTGTTGATTTAGATGAAAATGATCCTATTCCATGGGAGTGGTATCCGCAATGAGAGTGATAATAAGTTCCGTTTGTTTATTTTCAGCTAATCTATTGTGTGTTGCGATAATAGGTTTTACGCATATACAAGACTATTTATCTGCTGTAATATATATTGTACCAATTTTAATTGATATTGTAGCAGTTTTTGTGTTTTACAAATCCAAACCCAAACAAATAAACATATCATTTGTCATATTAATGGCTTTATTTGTAGTGTTTGCGATAGTTATGGGCTTTGTGATTTATATAAGTGGTTCTTTCGTTTCATCGATGATTGCAGTATGCACCTTTATTGTAATATTTGATATAGTGCCGTTGCTATTGGTTTTGTTGGTGTATAATTTTTGGCGTATAACGTCAAGAGAAGACAGGAGATAGAGTAACACAGGGGACGGTTCTGGGGGAGACAAGGGGACGGTTCTATCGTCCCCTTGTTTTTCTTGACTTTTATATCTCAATATAGGGAACACAGGGGAAGGTTCTATTGTGTTGATGCGAAATTGAATTAAGTCACATTATTTTAAGGGTAGTTAAGTTCGCTTAACTACCCTTTCCTATGCACCACGTAACGGTGCACTCACCTTGACAACCTACGGCAACGGTGATACAATATGAGACAAAGGTACGGTTCTCTTGTGTTATACACAAGCAATATAAGGAGTGCACAAATGGTAAGATTAGCAAAAGAAAAAGATATCCCCAAAATTGAGGATTTGCTTTTGCAGGTGGATTTAGTTCATTATAACGGAAGACCCGATATTTTTAAAATGGGAACGAAATATTCCGCCGAGGAACTAAAAGAACTTTTAAAAGATGCGCAACGACCAATACTTGTCTCGGTAGATGATACCGACAACGTTATGGGTTATTGCTTTTGCATATTCGAGCAACATTTGAATAATTCGGTGCTTGTCGACGTTAAAACGTTATATATTGATGATTTATGTGTGGACGAAACCCTACGAGGAAGGCATATTGGTAAAGAATTATATGACGCGGCGGTAAAACTCGCAAAGCAGAGCGGTTGTTATAACTTAACTTTAAACGTGTGGAGTTGTAATCCAACTGCGATGAGGTTTTATGAGGCGCAAGGACTTAAACCGCAGAAAACATACATGGAAAAGATTTTGTAAGCGCACAAGAGCGTTTTACGTTAACCCCGACTTATTATGAAGTCGGGGTTAATTTTTTACTCAATTTTTATTACTGAAAGAACGAAAAAACAGCAAACTAACTATTGACAGAATTAGGCCCGAAATGTATAATAGTTTTGTATATTTTTAACAAATATCAATTTTTAAGGAGGCAATTTAATGAAAGGCAAAAAACTTTCAAAAGTGTTGGCTATATTGTTGGCGGTTGTAATGATTTTTACAACTTTACCGCTTATGGTCTTCGCTAGCACCGAAACCTACACAGTTTCTTTCGGTGCACCCGCAATTCCAATGAATGTAAACACAAAGGTTGACCTTAAGACACTTAAGGTTGAGATTGTTAAGGGTGCAACTGCAGTTTCCGGCGCAGACATCACTTGGGCAGCTGATGCTCAGGAAGGTCTTATCCTTGACGCAGTTAATAAAACCGTTGAGGTTACCGCTGCAGGCAACTACAAGTTAACCGCAACTCTAGGCGAGACTACCAAAAACGTTTGGGTAATCGCTAAAACAGCCGAGCAGGATAAATTCTATCTTGTAAATATTCCTAATCTTCGTGATGTCATTGGCGAAGACTATTGGAGAGTATTT
>JAFSDK010000040.1 GCA_017436255.1 Clostridia bacterium | reverse complement strand
CTCCTTAATTATTTCTTACTTTGACGATTTCGGCGCTAAGAACATAAGCATGTTACGTCCTTCCATCTTAGCAGGTTTTTCAACACTTGCGAACTCTGAACAATACTCGGCAAATCTCTCCATAATTTCCTTGCCGATTTCGGGATGACCGAACTCTCTGCCACGGAAACGGATGGAAACCTTTACCTTGTCGCCACTCTTTAAAAACTTAATAGCGTGGTTACCCTTTGTTTCAAAGTCGTGTGTATCAATACTAAGTCCAAGGCGAATTTCCTTAACGTCAACCACCTTCTGGTTCTTTTTTGCTTCCTTCTCGCGTTTTGCTTGCTCGAAACGGTATTTACCGTAATCCATAATCTTGCAAACGGGCGGAACAGCGTTGGGTGAAATGTTTACTAAGTCAAGGTCTCTCTTTGCGGCCTCCGCAAGAGCGTCCTTTATTGGTAAAATACCAAGCTGAGAACCATCATTGTTTATAACTCTGACCTCTTTCGCCTTTATTGATTCGTTAATCAATACTTCTTTACTGCTAATAGCTAAGCACCTCCGACACAGTATAATAAAATTCAAAAAAGCACGGACAACAAAATGTCATCCGTGCATAATAAAGCAAAATAAACACAATAATAGCATTTATTTAAAATCTTTATTGACCCTTTTGGCTTTGCCGTGGGGTGAGAACGACATTTATGTTCTGCTTTGTTGTTATGTTATTGTAACACTTATACGGTGTTTTGTCAATAGTCTTTTTCAAAAAATCTATTCTATAGTTAACTCTTTAATTGAACGATGTTGAAAGTCCATATTACCAAGTAATTCAGGATGGTTTAGAGCCCTTGCCGCACCCTTTACAACACTATGAATCGGGTCGCTGTCAACAAATACCTTTGTGCCGAAATACTCCTCTAGCAATTCGCTCATACCGTTCATAAGTGCGGTACCACCCGTAAGATATATGCCATTGTTCATAATATCGGCAACTATATCGGGATCGGTCTTTTCAAGCACCTTTCTTATGGCGTTACATATTGAAAGTGCCGGTTCAATTACTATATCATAAATTTCATTAGAGGTTATTTCAAACGACTCAGGCAAGCCGGTTACTGCATTTTTACCTTTAGCAGTTATCGTAACCTCAATTGGCCTTTTAACCACCGATGCCAACTGTTTTTTTATATGTTCGGATGTTAGCGGTCCTATTTCTATATTATATTCCTTTTTAACGTACTTTTCTATAAGTTCATCGAACGTATTGCCCGCTATTTTAAACGAATCGCACTGTGCGATTCCACCCATTGAAACCGTAGCAATATTTGTGGTGCCTGCGCCCATATCAACAATTAAATTGCCCTTTGGATTATTAAAATCCAGATTTAAGGCAATAGCCACAGCAATAGGATTTTCAATAACCGTTACGTTTCTGCCACCTGCCGCCTCAACAACCTGTGTTAGTGAATGGTGTTGCAGTTCTGTAACGCCGGTAGGTAATGAAGCCATAACACGTGGACGTACAATTTTTTTGCCGAAGCAGGCTTTCATATAATTGGTAAGCATAGCCTCTGCCAAATCTAAATCAGCAATAACCCCGTTTTGTATTGGATGAACGCAGGTTAAACTTTCAGGCGTCCTGCCATAGGTCTGATACGCCTTTTCACCAAAATATACAGGATGCCAAGTATCGGTATCAACCGTTACAACACTTGGTAATTCAAGCAGTATTTTTGAATCTGAAAATATGACTGTTTTAGATGAGCCTAAATCAATTCCAATGTCGGTTGTTTTCATTTACATCACCATTTAATATTATATATGTTTTCTTTGCACATTGCAACTCTTACTATTGTTTAATATGGACGTTGCACAGTAAACATTTTCAGCGCCTGCAAACATTATTTGTCTTGAGCATTCGTCAAGTGTCGCGCCGGTTGTTTTAATATCGTCTATTAAAAGAATATTTTTGCAACCGTAAAGAGGTTTGCAACCATATGCATCCTTAACGTTTTCATATCTTTCTTGCGGTTTAAGTTTATGTTGAATCTGTGTTTTACGTTTCTTATATAGGTTATTATAATAATTTAAGTTCATACTATACGCTATTTTATTTGCTAATAGTTCACTGTGATTATAACCTTTATAAAATTTCTTTGTCCAATGTGAAGGTACTGCACACACGCCATCAAATTTTACATCTGAATAATATTCATTAATTGTTGGCATCATTTCTTCTGCAAGAAATTCGGCAACGTCGCAATTATCATCATCTTTAAAATGATGTATAACCTGCATAGTTTCATCATTTTTATCAAAAGGACCTACGCAACCTTTAAAATGATATGTTCTGAATTTGCATATGCAGTAACGCTTGTCAGAACCGCATTTTACACATATCTTTTTGTTTTTCTCAAGTTTGGTACTACACTCTTCACACACATTTTGGTAACGTTCTATCACCCTATTGCAACAGGCACACCTTTTAGGAAAAATAAGCCATAGAAAATATTTGATTAAACTCACTTAACAGCCACCTTTAAATAGTGTACAAGACCCGTGTATCTTAACGTCTTTCGATCATTGGCCGCCATTTGTTGGAAGATAGTAGTGCTTCCCACAACAATAAGCATCTTTTTAGCCCTTGTGACTGCCGTATATAAAAGGTTACGATACTTAAGCATTGAGGGAACATCGAAAAGCGGAATCACGACACATTCAAACTCACTACCCTGACTTTTATGTACAGTTATAGCATACGCGAGTTCGAGTTGACCTACGTCATCGGCAAGATATTCAGCCACTTTATCATCAAAACGCACCTTTAAGTAACCTGCACGGCGATCTACCGTTTCAACTATACCAATATCGCCATTGAAAACGCCGCTTCCCTCTTCGCCGTCATCCTTTCTCCAAACAATATCATAGTTGTTTTTGGTCTGCATAACCTTATCCCCAACGCGAATGCTTATACCCATATATGAAAGTTCTTCGCGGTGTGAAGTTGACGGGTTTAGATACGACTGTAAAATACTGTTTAAATTTACAGAGCCTAATTCTTTTTTACGTGACGGACATAAAACCTGAATATCAGCGGTAGGATCATATCCATATGTAGACGGCAAACGTTCGGTAACAAGTGAAACTACGGTTGATAAACAGTTTTGCACGTCACTTCGTTTCATTGTAAAGAAATCTGACTCGCTTGAATTTGTAAAATCTACGTTTTCACCATTAATAATGGCGTGAGCAGTTGTTATAATTTTACTCTCGCCTGCCTGACGAAAAATCGTTTTAAGTTCAACTACCGGCACTATTTCGGCATTAATAAAATCACCAAGCACGTTACCCGCCGCAACACTTGGCAACTGCTCTTTGTCACCAACCATAATAATTCGACAACCGGGACGAAGTGCGCGCAATAAATTTTCAAAAAGAAGAGTATCAACCATTGACATTTCATCAATGATAATTGCATCACATTCAATAGGATTACGCTCATTTTTTGTAAAAACGTGTTTTCCGTCTTCTGCCCACTCAACCTCTAAAAGTCGGTGAATGGTTTTTGCGTCGTGTTCTGTAAGCTCGGTCATACGTTGTGCCGCCCTACCCGTAGGTGCCGCCAGAACAACGTCAAGGTTTCTATATTCAAGTATCTTTATAATTGCGTTGAGTGTAGTTGTTTTACCGGTACCAGGGCCACCCGTTAAAATAAGTATGCCGTTTTCAACAGCGGCGCGTATTGCCGCACGTTGAAGCGCACCAAATTGAAGGGATAACATATTTTCAATTCGGTCAATTTCCAATTCATCAAGCGGTAAACAAGTTGGTATATGGTCTTTTATTGAACTAATACGGGCGGCAATATATCTTTCTGCCGCATAGTATTCGGGTAAAAATATAAATCCCCTACCATCAAAAACATCACTCATAAGGGTAAAATTAGCACATAGTTCTTCAATGGCATAACCTACCGTTTCAATTGAGCAAGAAAGAAGTTGTGCTGAAACCTCGCTTAATTTATCTGTAGGTAGGCAGGTGTGACCGTTCATAAGGTTCTTTTTAAGTACGTAAATAATGCCCGCTTCAATTCTTGAAGGAATATCAGGAGATATGCCGAAACTCTCTGCAATCTGCTCGGCTCTTTCAAAAGAAAAATCAATACCTGAGCCGCAAAGTAAATACGGGTCATCCTTAATAAACGCATTAGCGTTATTACCAAATCTGCGATATATTTTAAGTGCTTCTTCGGGTGTCACACCAAACTGCGAAAGGAATACAAGAATATCACGAAGTCCAAACTGTTTTAGATACTCTTCATTAATGCTAAGCGCCTTGGCAGTAGAAATGCCCCTTACACTTGTAAGCCTTTCGGGATATTTTTCGATGATTTCAAGGCTCTCGGTACCGAATTTTTCTACAATAAGTCTAGCAGTAGCAGGTCCTATGCCCTTAATATTGCCTGCAGATAAATAGCGCAAAATAGAGGCGTTATCATTTTGAATTACCCTTTCGACACTATCGGCACGCAATTGTTCGCCATATTGTTGATGAAAAGTAATTTTACCGGTACAGTTAAGAAAATCGCCCTCACTCACAAACGGCATTGTACCGACAACGGTAATTTCACCATCGTCGGTATCAAGTATCAAAACGGTATAACCATTTTGTTCGTTTTTATATGTAATTTTAACTACGGTACCGCTAACCGTTTGATTGTTTTCATAAAATTCAGGCATATTTTAACTCCGAAAAATTATATTCCTTTAATTTGAACAACATCGGTAAATACAATGTTTTTATTATATTCGAAGCGACGACTCAGCATTTCCTTTTCCTCGGCATCAATATCACCGACATAGGCGAGAATTCGGTTGGCAACGATATTTCCACGCCAATTTAAATTTTCAGTCGCCTGTAAAAGTTGTTGCTCTGCAAATCCTTTTGTTAAGAAGATTAGCAAATATTTTTGAGCTTGACATTTGGGCTTTAACAACCAATTTACAAACACACAAATAGTTTCGCTAAGGCCTAACAATGCTAGCAACAGTAATAATAAAAAAATAAAAAATTCAACCAAAAAAATCACCTCATGCCATTATATGCACCTCGTATTCTTTTGGTAATTCAAAAAAGGATTTCATAATAGAAATCCTTTTTCGTTGTTTAATAAAGTGTCACCACTATAAATTCATTACCCGACCCTGTAAGTGTTTCGGCGCTAAGTCCAAACTCGGTCAGATTTATTTTAAATGTATTTTTGCTTATCTTAACCTTATTATAATCTAAACTGCATTTAAACTTTTTTTCTTTGATTGCATCAATTACATCGGCAGGTCCCATTATGGTGATTTTTTTATCGTATTTAATGCGCTTACCATATGGTTGATTATCTAAATCAACACTTACCTCAATTGATTTTGTTTTATATACCGTAACGTAAACCTCGGGATCATTGACGCTAAACTCAAACAATGAAGAATCCAACTTATTGCCGTTAGCATCAAAAAGAGCAAGTTCCGATGAATAAGTCTTTGCCTCTGAAAGCGCAGTATCGCCATCAACCTTAGCAATGGCCTTAACGATTGCAATTTTATCAACCTGAGTACGCGGACCCAAAATATTTATAGTGCTACCAACCGAAGTGCTTACCGCCTTTTTATAAATTTGGTAACCTTTTGCCGCTGTTATGCCGGCATCAACAATAATATCCGACGTATTAACTGCTTTTTCACTAATTCGGTCAAACTTTAGATTTAAAGAAGATGGTGATGCGCTAATTATCGAATATTCACTGTTAACCACCTTTTGTGTTGCGCGAACTTGAATGGTGTATTCACCCGGTTCAGACACAGAAGACAATACAAGCCGAACATCAATATCATCCGCAGTTAATTTACTAACAACATATGCAGGACCGCTAACCTTTACCTCTGCTACACGTGTACCACCATAGTTTACAACCTCTAATTTATAATCCCCTGCTATTGTACCTTCTGTTTCAAAAGCGATAGGTATATTTGTTATTGTACGCTCAATAATAGGAGTTTGATTAATAGCTATAGAAAGCCAAATAACAAACGCCAAAACAAGAGATAACGCTATGGCAATTTTTTGATTATAAAGTAATTTGCGTATAGAAAATTTAGAAAAAACACCCATTTAATTTTCTCCCGTACTATTCCTTATTTTTCTTAGCATTTTGTAACTTGTCAAACCAGTTCTTATAAAAGGGCTTATCGGACGAATCACTCGCAATAAGGAAAGAACTCAATTCTTCTCTTAATGATATTGGGTTGTAATCCCTTTCAATGCGTCCACCCTTGGCCACCGAAATAATTCCGGTTTCTTCTGAAACAACAACGACAATTGCATCAGAATTTTCACTCATACCAATTGCAGCTCGGTGTCTGGTACCAAGTTGTGAATTAAGTTCATTATTAGCAGTAAGCGGAAGTATGCAACCTGCCGAAGCAATACGAAAATCTCGTATTATCATCGCACCGTCGTGCAAAGGCGATTTCGGATAAAATATGTTTTGCACAAGTTCGGGTGAAACGGCAGCATCTATAGCCGTACCGGTTGCGATTATTTCGCTTAAACGCGTACCCCTCTCAAATACGATTAGTGCACCGATTTTTCTCTCTTGCATATTGCTTACAGCTTTGCAAATATCGTTAATAAAGGTAACAGCACTTGAGTCTGAATCATTTAATGATTGACGACCAAAATTACCCAAACGTTTTTTACCGATATTTTCAAGCGCGCGGCGAAGTTCAGGTTGAAAAACAATTGCCGCAACTATAATGATTGAATCGGCTAATCTTAATAGCAACCACTTGATTGTTGCCAACTCGAACCAGTGCGCCAAAAAATAAATTACAAATAATAAAATTATACCTTTAACCAACTGACCCGAACGAGAATTCCTAAAATATTTTATTGCAATATAAATGATATAGGTTACGGCAAGAATATCTATTATATCCAAAATTCTAATATTAGATATTGCATAGACTATCTGACTCCAAAAAGTCATTATACCTTCCATCGTTGCACTTCCCTTAAAATAAAATATAAGTCTATTATATAATATCATAAAAGAAGCGCGGTATCAACAAATATTACGCAATTTTTTAAAATCTTTTTAAGATTTTGATTAAATATTGAATTTCTTCCTTTTTTGTCAAAATCCCGGGGCTTACACGTACAGTACCGATTTGATCCGTACCATATTTTATGTGTGCCGAAGGCGCACAATGAAAACCGGAACGAACCGCAATTCCATACTCGTTAAGTCTCACTGCAACATCGTTACTGTCATGTCCTAAAACATTAAAACTAACAACAGGCACCTTCTCAAAAATTTTAAAATCATTGTTGTACAGAGTCACGTTTTTGCAAAGTGATAAAGACTCAAAAAGATATTTGCAAAGGTCGAATTCGTGAAGGTAAATGTTACGTACACCCCTTGCTTTAACAAAATCCACACCCGCAGATACGCCTAAAATCCCAGGCAAATTAACGGTGCCGCTTTCTAACATTTCAGGCATAATCAATGGTTGATCAAGATTGAACGAATCGGTGCCCGTCCCACCCTCTATAATGGTGTTTTCAAGCGGCTTTTCAGCGATTAAAACGCCCGTGCCCATAGGTGCAAACAGGCCTTTATGTGCCGCTACACAGAGAAAATCAATAGACATTTTTTGCATATCAATATCCAGCACACCCGCACTTTGTGCGGCATCTACCGCAAACAGTATGCCGTTTTCTTTACACATCTGTCCTATTAATTTTATTGGCATCACACAACCAAAAACGTTAGATGCATGGGTACAGATAATAAGTTTGGTGTTTTGTTTAATGCAATTTTTAAAACTACTAAGTGTGGCATTATCGTCACCATCAACAGTACGGGCAACAGAATATGTTATTTTGCCATCTTTTCTTAGCCTTTCTAAAGGGCGCATTACCGCGTTGTGTTCAAGGTCTGATACAACTACGTGGTCACCGCTTGATAGTACTCCCTTGATAACGCAGTTTAGAGCGTGCGTGCAATTAAGTGTAAAAACCACGTTTTCAACCTGCGTGGCCGCAAACATTTCTTTGAGCTTTTCACGAGTATTATATACCGCCATTGCCGCATTCATAGAAAGTCTATGACCGCTTCTGCCGGGGTTGGCACTGTATTTCTTAAGCGCATATTCAACTGCACCAATTACACGCGACGGCTTTATTCCGCTTGTCGCCGCGTTATCAAGGTAAATCATAATAATTTCTCCAATAATTATTTTTTCTTTACGTCTAAAATTTTAATACCCGCCTGTTTTAGAATTTGTTCGGCAGTACCTCTATCCTGAGTCACTACAACACCGTAACCGCAGCCTATACGGTCATTAGCCATAGAACGTTCGACATAAGCGTTAATGCCTTTTCGACGCAATAATTCTTTGGCCTTTATAGCATAAGTTACAGTACCTGTAGAAAAAAGATATTTTTCCATTTTGGCATGCACCACTTTAAATTTCTTGTACAACAAAAGGCAAAAAGCCACATCAGATTTTAAAGGCAACTTTTCCTCCGCTTATTGTACATTACATATTATGTAAACTTATAAAAAAAGTGTAAGGTGCACTTTGCACCTTACAACTCAATAATTTTTTCTTTATAAAGATTTACTATCACAACGAGTGATAAAAGTGAGAAAATCATACCTAAAAAACCAAAAAGTTTTAAACCGCAAAAAAGTAAAATCAAACTAACAATAGGAGGTATACCAATCTGCCTGCCGACAATTCGAGGCTCCAAAAAATTACGCACCATCATAACAACCAAATATATCGCAATTATAATTAAGCCGGATGCATAATTGCTGTTTAAAATTAGCACTAAACCCCACGGAACTAATACTGCGCCCGTACCCAACACGGGTAACAAATCAATAACCGAAATAATAAGCGCGGTCCTTAACGGATTTATTTGACCTGTAAGCAAAAAAGCGACATACAATTCTGCAAAAGTGATAAGCATAAGAATAAAATAACCCTTGGCTATTTTAAAAATATTAATAGTAACTATACGCTTAACCGCCAACACAATACGTTTAGGCCTTGGCGGTATAAGGGATAAGATGTAGTCCTTAACAATTTCGTAATCTTTGGCTATATAACAACTTGCTATTACCGTTATAATAACACTAAAAGCGATACCGGGTAAGCGCCTTATAATAACCGACGCAAAACGCGATACACTATCGGTCAACAGTGTATTGAATTTTTGTGATAAATTCATCATTATATTCTGCAAAGTTTGAAATAACTCTTGCGGCAATTTTTGCGTTACGGATTCATACTTTTCAGATATATTTTCAAAAAATCCCGTTATCGAATTGAAGGCGTTTTGAAGGTAATTCACTATGTCGTCAGCATTAATATATAGCAAAAAAGCGGCACCGAAAATTATACCTATCACCAAAAGAAAACTAGCCACCACAAGCACCGCAGAGACAATACCTTTGCTTATATGCAATTTTTTTGAAATATATGCAGAAGGTTTTTGCAAAAGATACGCCAGACCAAGTCCTATTATAAATGGTAAAAGGTAGATAATTAAAAACTTGTAAACGATATATACGAGTGCAACAATAAGCGCAGTGTAAACAGCTGTAATTATAAATGCCCTTTTGCGCTCTGTTTCCATGTCATCCACCCCTTTTAATAATATTATTTATGCAAAATCTAGCACTTTAAACATTGCAAAGTGTAAAATTATGTGTTATTATGTTTTACAAGACTACATAAGGAGGTTTCTTTATGGTAAATATAGCTGTTATGGGTCATGGTGTTGTTGGTTCAGGCGTTGCCGAAATTTTACTATCTCACGCTGATTCAATTAGCAAAAAGGCAAAGAAACAAATCAATATTAAACACATTCTTGACCTTCGTGATTTTGATGGTCTTTCATATAGCGATAAATTCACTAAAGATTTTCGCAAGATTGCCGACGACGATGAGGTTTTGGTTGTTGCCGAGGTTATGGGTGGTATCAACCCCGCTTACGATTATGTAAAAGAATGTTTGCTTAAAGGTAAAAGCGTTGTTACTTCTAACAAAGAGTTGGTTGCCACTAAAGGTGCTGAACTTTTAAAAATTGCGCAGGATAATAACGTTAACTTCCTTTTTGAAGCGAGCGTTGGCGGTGGTATACCCGTACTTAGACCTATGGCACAATGTATGGCAGCAAACGAAATGACCGAGATTTTTGGCATTTTAAACGGCACCACAAACTTTATTTTGACCAAAATGGTTAAAGAGAATCTTTCTTTTGAAACGGCACTTAAAATGGCACAAGACCTTGGATATGCCGAAAGAAACCCTGATGCGGACGTTTTAGGTCACGATGCTTGCCGTAAAATATGCATACTGGCTTCACTTGGTTTTGGTAAACACGTTTATCCCGAACAGGTTAAGGCAACCGGAATTACCGAAATCACTTTAGAAGACGTTGACTACGCTGATAAACTCGGTTACGTTATTAAACTTATAGGTCACTGTGCTAAACTTAGTAGCGACAAAATTGCCGCATCAGTTTATCCTGCACTGGTTCCGCGCGATAATATGTTATCGGGCGTTAATGACGTATATAACGCCGTTGTTGTTAAGGGTGACGCTACCGATGACGTTATGTTCTATGGTAAGGGCGCCGGCAAACTTCCTACTGCTTCTGCAGTTGTTGCCGATATTATTGACTGCGTTAAACACCTACAGACAAGAAAGTATCTTTTCTGGGAGGACGGCTGCAAAGATTACGTTGAGGCACAAGAAAACGTACCTACACGCCTTTATGTACGACTCAGCAAAACCGACAACAGCGTGGTATCACAGATAAAAGCCTTATTTGGTGATGAAACTGCGATACTTAATAATACAGTTGCAAATGAAATAGTATTTATAACGGCAAAACAAGTTGAAAAAGAACTAACCAATAAGATACAAAAACTTCAAAACTGTAAAGTAGAGGCTATATTACATGCTATCGACTAAAAAAATGGCTCAATTGAGCCATTTTTTTATTTTACATCTGCGCCATAATCAAAAATATTACCAACTGTGCCGCTACCCTCGTCTGCATAGTTTTCAATAACGTTGGTATAGGCATCGGGAGTTACGCCAACAAGCACGGTTTGTGCCGCTATTACTGTGGTTTCACATTTAAAACCCGACGTACTCCACGGCAGTACAAAACTACCGGCGACCTTTACTTTAATAATAATTTGGTGCAGCACTTGGTTGATGCCTGCCGCATAAAAATTGCTTTCAAAATCGGTAAATACCGTTGTTGTCATCTTCATCTTAAATTTAAGGCGCGGTCCAAAACCTAAAAAATACTCATTACCTAAAATATTGCCGAGAGGAATTGACAATACATAATCCTCACTGCCCGTAAGTGCCTTTGATACACTAAAAGAAATTATGCTTTTTAAATAGTTTATTTTAGCCGTATCAATTTCGAGTGACGAAACGTTATTATCATCATTTCTTTCCAATCTTACAATATCGTTGTAATTAACCCCTCTTGCCGACAATTCGTCTGCCACCGTTTTATTGACGATATCAAGAGATATTGTTTCGGCATAACTTGTGGCATAATTAATTACCACCTGGCGTACCGACAAAAAAGAATATAACAAAACAAGTAAAATTGCAAAAATCACGATAAAACTAACCGCAATTACAAACTTTTTCTTGATTTTTGGCACAAAAACACCCGCTTTCCGTAATACATAATACGAAAAGCGGGGCTTTTTTGTTAATTAGTATTTTGATGTTTTTTCGTGATGTTCAGCAAAAAACTTAATAATCTCGGCACAATTATCATAACCGATTCTACTATCAAGGCATAAATCATAAGACAATGCATTACCCCATTTATAATCGGAAAAATAATTGTTAAAACTTGCCCTTTTTCTATCGGCTTTGCGAATTTCATCGGCGGCGGCAGAACGCGAGCAGTTGCTGAACTCGCAAACACGGTCGATTCTGCGTTCGGTATCGGTATGAATAAACACCGACAGAACATTGTTAAAATCATGTAAAACGCTATTGGCACAACGGCCAACGAAAATGCACGACTCACGCTCGGCAATTTCTCTTATTAACTGTGCTTGTGCGGCAAAAACGCGGTCAACCAACGGAACATTTGGTGTACCAAGGTGGACACCATCAAACGAATGAACACCTGTTGACAACGAATATAAAAAACTGCTGGTGGGCTTCTCATCATAAGACTTCAAAACCTCACGACTGATACCGCTATTTTCAGCCGCTAAATCAATAAGTTCTTTATCATACATTTTTATACCCAACAATTTTGAAAGCTCTCTTGCTATCTCATGTCCGCCGCTTGCATACTGACGACCAATAGTTATAATTAAATTATTCTTCAAAAAAATCACCACCAAAATTCGCTACTTTTATTATACAATACTGCACAAACTTTTTCAATAAAATAATTCCTGCGTTTTTATCAAAACAAAAAATCCTTGGATTTTTGATATTACAACATAATTTCTTCACCCTGAATTATATAGAGTTCCTCTTGATCACCTTTATTCTTATAATCATCGTAATAAGAGGAAGTACCCCAATGAGCGCTAATATATACATTTGATGCATCTGTAATCATCAAGCCGACAGAAATACACGCTTCGCGTGATGATATACAGTCCTAACGGACCGATGAGATACAACAATAGCAACGCTATTGTTGATGATATACCAAGCCTGTCGGCTTGGATAAAAAAACCTCTTTACGAAAGTAAAGAGGTTTTTTGCCTAAGAGTAACCAAACGGAGCAGAATTGAGGTAAAAGTAAGTAAAAGTAGCGTTACAGACACTTAAAATACGAATCACCGTATATATCACAGAAAGATGTGATTTCAAACAAAAAAGAATCGTATGTTCTCTTGCCAAGATAGATCTCCGGCATATTGTGTATAGCGTCAGCAAAATCATACATTTTCTTCTTGTTGTTCTCGGCAGCGATTTCAAAAAGCGTTTTTATACAATACACAAGAATGGGACATTCTGAACCTAACTGCTTGTCTATGATATATTTTTCATAATCCCTAATCCGATCCAATGCATCTTTAAGCAATTCTTGGTCATCAACAAAAGTGAAATGACGAACTTTTATGAAACAATTCTGCAACTCTTTGCAAATGTCCGCTAAATTCATTTTGCATTCTCCTTTGCGGTGTTGATGGAGGAGATGAGCATTCTGCGAATCGATCCGCAATCGTGCAATACAGTTTTTGCGACATCATTAGAGATAATGCTCGCTTTTTGTGCGATTTCAACCCAGTATTCTGTTTCGTAGCATTCTTTCAAAGCAATCTGCAATTTAGCGATAAAATCGGGACGGCTGTGCGCATATTTTGCCTCACGAATATTTGCGCCGATGCTTGTGCCACTTCGCTCAAGTTGATTAGACAAGGAATAGTGTCCTTTGATGCTATCGGTCAATTTTAAGATTTGAATCGCAAATTCTGTTGACATATCAGCAAGTTTGTTTTCAGCCATACTATCACCTCATTTACTCCGATTGTATCACACATTTGCAAACTTTTCAATGAAATCGCGCGAGCGCGATGAAATCCGAGCGATGCTCGGATGAAATCTGCTTCGCAGATGAAATTAAATCCGTCTTTCTCCCGACGAAGTCGGATTTCATCACGAAGTGATTTCATCCCACGAAAGTGGGATTTATCCCGTCCGCAAGGAGGGATTTAGTTGAAAAGAACCCACACTTGTCGTAGACAAATGTGGGTTCTTTTCTGGTGCGGGTGACAGGACTTGAACCTGCACGCGTGAGCGCTAGCTCCTAAGGCTAGTGCGTCTGCCAATTCCGCCACACCCGCATATATAAAGCAAACTGCTTATATACTGTATTAATTTTTTCGTTAAGTCAGGGGCAGACGCACTGCGTGCTACCCTCAGAAATATAGTCGTACCGCTCACTACCTCGCTAACCAGTACCAAATTATTTTATACAAAACAAAACAAAATGTCAAGAGAATAATATTAAAAAAATAAGCCAAATCAGAAAAAGATTTGGCTTATTTCATTTTAAATACTAATTATTCTGCTTAATTGCACCGTTTCGTGCCGACGTTATGTTAGAGATGCCGTACAGAATCATTGATAAAATCATAACGCACGCGCATACTACCACCAAAATTTGTGAAACGATAACGGGTATATCTATCCACAATATATGCAGCACCATTGTAGCATATAAAAGCACTGTTGTTAACTTACCGTGCCAATCTGCACCGTGCACGCAACCCGTCTTTTTTATTCGCACAAGACCCGTAATGCCCATAAAGACTTCTTTGACCACCATTATTGCAAACAGCAAAATCATATATTCAAAGCGTGATGCAAGACAAAGCAAAACTGCGGCTTGGGTACATTTGTCGGCAATGGGGTCTAACATTTTGCCGAAATCAGACACAAGACCATATCTTCGCGCAATCTTGCCGTCTACTATATCGGTAATACCTGAAATAACTATAAGTATGGCTGCTAAAAGATAGTAATCATACAACACATATACAACAACTATAACGGGTATAAGTAGTAAACGTATAAAACTCAAGATATTTGGTATGGTAAAAATTTCTTCTTTTTTTAATTTCAAAAACATGAAAAATACCTCTTTTAATAATTAACTGATTTTACCAACATTATTATATATCATTTTACTTTTCTTAAACCGTATTGTCAATATTTATTATTATATAAGCAAATTTATAATAATTTTGTTCAATATTATTATTGACTATCTTACGCGTTTGTTGTAAAATTGTACTAATAATTTAATGGAGGGCAAAAAATGGCTTACTATTTCAAAGACGTGTCACATACCTTTAATGAATATTTACTAGTTCCCGGCTACTCATCAGCGGAGTGTATACCCGCAAACGTTAGCCTTAAAACACCACTAGTTAAATTTAAGAAGGGTGAACAACCCGCTATCTCTCTTAATATACCCATGACTTCTGCTATTATGCAGTCGGTTTCCGGCGAAAAATTAGCAGTTGCATTAGCTAAAGAAGGCGGCGTTTCATTCATATACGGCTCACAATCTATTGAGGATGAGGCTGCAATGGTTGCACGTGCTAAAAACTTCAAGGCAGGTTTTGTAACAAGTGCATCTAACATTAAGCCCGACCAAACATTGGCCGATATCGTTGCTTTAAAAGAGGCCAACGGTTTCTCTACCGTTGCCGTTACTGACGATGGTACGAGCTTTGGTAAATTACTTGGTATCGTTACAAGCCGTGATTACCGTGTTAGTCGTATGGACTTTTCAACCCCGGTTAAAGATTTTATGACACCTTTTGATAAGCTTATTTTTGCTTATGATGATATAACTCTTAAAGAAGCAAATAACATTATTTGGGATAACAAGCTTAACGCTCTTCCCATTATTGATAAAGATCAACATCTTAAATCAATCGTTTTCCGTAAGGATTATGATTCACATAAAGAAAATCCAAACGAATTACTTGATGCCGATAAGCGTTACGTAGTTGGCGCCGGTATTAACACACGTGATTACGAGGAAAGAATCCCTGCCCTTGTAAATGCAGGCGTAGACGTTCTCTGTATTGACTCATCTGAAGGTTTTAGCGAATGGCAAGCACGCACCTTGAAATTTGTTCGCGAAAAGTATGGTGACACTGTTAAAATTGGTGCAGGTAACGTTGTTGATAAAGAAGGCTTTAACTTCTTAGCAGATGCAGGTGCCGATTTCATTAAGGTTGGTATCGGCGGCGGTTCAATCTGTATTACACGTGAGACCAAGGGTATCGGTCGTGGTCAGGCTACTGCACTTATTGACGTTTGCGAAGCACGTGACGAGTACTTTAAGAAGCACGGCGTATACATCCCCGTTTGTTCTGACGGTGGTATAGTATTTGACCATCATATGACCTTAGCTCTTGCTATGGGTGCTGACTTCCTCATGCTCGGTCGCTACTTTGCGCGTTTTGATGAAAGTCCTACAAACAAACTTATGATTAACGGCTCGTACGTTAAGGAATATTGGGGTGAAGGCTCCAACAGAGCTAGAAACTGGCAACGTTACGACCTTGGCGGCGATAAGAAATTGTCATTTGAAGAAGGCGTTGACTCATACGTACCATACGCCGGTTCACTTAAGGACAACGTTGCTATCACTCTTAGCAAAGTTCGTTCAACAATGTGTAACTGTGGTGCTTTAACAATACCTGAACTTCAAGAAAAAGCAAAGCTTACACTTGTTAGTTCTACAAGTATTGTTGAAGGTGGCGCGCACGACGTTATCCGCAAGGACAGCAACGACCATAAACAATATTAATATTGACAAACATTATTCAAAATGTTATAATTCAAAAAACCGATGATAAAGAATAGTAACGTATTTATCGCTTTTTCAGAGAGTTGCCGATGGTGCAAAGGCAATAAAGTGATTTTACGCGAATGGACTTTTGAGGGCGAACCGAAAACTAAGGTTAGTAGGCTTCGACGGGGTGTGCTTCCGTTAACACAAGCACCGCATATGACAGTATGTGTTACGAGTGGGAGTATATTCCAACTTGGGTGGTACCGCGTATCTTTATTGATTCGTCCCAAGTGTCCTTTCGGGCACTTGGGATTTTTTTTGGAGGAAATACGATGAAATTAAATAACATTGATTTTGAAACCTATTTTAATAATTATCCCGATAAAAATGGTTACTTCGGCAAATACGGTGGCGTTTATATTGATGACAAACTTAAAAACGCCATGGCTGAGATTACCGAGGCTTACTTCTCTATTTGTCAATCACGCAAGTTTATTGCCGAACTTCGCAGAATAAGAAAGGAATTTCAGGGTCGTCCGACACCTGTAACCCATTTAGAGCGACTTTCCGATGCTCTTGGTGGCAAGGTTCAGCTTTATGCTAAACGTGAGGACCTTAACCATTCGGGCGCACACAAGCTCAATCACTGTATGGGTGAGGCTCTGCTTGCAAAATACATGGGCAAGAAAAAGATTATCGCCGAAACGGGTGCCGGTCAGCACGGTGTAGCTTTGGCAACTGCGGCAGCATATTTTGGTCTTAAATGCGATATCTATATGGGCTCGGTTGATATTAAAAAGCAGGCACCTAATGTAGCACGTATGAAAATACTAGGCGCTAATGTAATTGAAGTTACCCACGGCCTTGCAACCCTTAAGGAAGCGGTTGACGCGGCATTTGATGCATACAGCAAAGAATATAACGACTGTATTTACTGCATTGGCTCGGTACTTGGTCCACACCCCTTCCCCATGATGGTGCGCGACTTCCAGAGTGTTGTTGGTATTGAGGCGCGTGAGCAGTTTATTGATATGACAGGTCATCTACCCACTTCTATAGTGGCTTGTGTAGGCGGCGGCTCAAATGCGGCAGGTCTTTTTGCAGGATTCTTAAACGACCCAGTTGATATCTACGGCATTGAGCCTTTAGGCAGAGGTCCCAAACTTGGCGACCACGCGGCAAGTCTTAAGTACGGTACAGAAGGTATTATGCACGGATTTAACAGTATAATGCTTAAGGACGAAAACGGTGACCCAGCCCCCGTTTACTCGGTTGCAAGTGGTCTTGACTATCCGTCTTCGGGTCCCGAGCACGCCTTCTTACAGGAAATCGGCCGTGTTAAGTATGACGTAATCGACGACGAGGAAACCATCGACGCATTCTTTAAACTTGCTCGTCTTGAGGGTATCATTCCCGCTATTGAAAGTTCACACGCCGTTGCCTACGGCATGAAGCTTGCTAAAACGATGGACCACGGCTCAATTCTTATTAACCTCTCAGGCAGAGGCGATAAGGATATGGACTACGTAATTGAAAACTACGGAATAAGATAAAACAAAAAATCCCGATATTTCGGGATTTTTTGTTTTATAGCGTTTCTATATACTTTTTAAGTGCCGCGAAGGTTTTCTCGCTTATTACGTGTTCCATCTTACAGGCGTCCTCTGCTGCCGTCTCTTTATCGACACCGAGTTTTATAAGTACATCGGTTATAAGATTATGTCGCTCAAAAATCATTTTGGCAACCCGTACTCCCTCTTCAGTAAGGGTGAGATAGCCCTCGTCCGACACCTCAACGTATCCGCCGTTTTTAAGAAGCCCTAATGCACGACTCACACTCGGTTTTGAGAAGCCCATATATTCGCAAACGTCTTTGGCTCGTACCTTGTCGCTCTTGCCTGTTAAAACGTAGATTGTTTCAAGATACATTTGTCCCGATTCTTGCAGTTGCATTTTCTCAGCCTCCTTAAAATTTAATAGTTATATATTTTACTTGCCGATTTTTAAAGTCTGGCCTGCCTTTACGCAGTAAACCTTTGAATCCGATTCAAACCATACGTCGACGGCTGACGGGTTGAAAACCATATTACAGTCGACACTGTATTTAAGTCTTGAAAACGCCTCACAATAGTCGTAAACCTCAATATTGCTGGCGTACCAAACGTCATCCTTGCCGCCGATTTCTGATAGGAATTTCTCCATTCTTTCCCACTGCTCTTCGGTGGTGAATTCATAAGAATGTCCCCAAACATAAAACAACGCAGGATAGGAACTTTTCCACTCGTTGAATCTTTCGGCAAGCTCGAATAACTTTTCATTTCTATGATGAGTGGTGGGATTCCATTTAAGGAAGTTAAGCGGTAACTCAAACCACTCGTTTCTGCCACATGATCTGGCATAGCAAATGCCAAGCTCGCCAAGCATTCTTTCAGCCTCCGTGCTATACGCACCACCCGGGTATGCATAACCACGTACAATTTGGCCAAATTCTTTTTCAAGGTTCTCCCTATCCTTTAAAATTTCCATTGCTAAATTAGAACCGCTGATGTGGTCGACCTTGGTATGTGTTAAACCATGTGAGGCTACTTCAAATCCATCATAAACACTTTTATCATACTTCCAACTGCTTACAATATTAAAAGTACCCTTTATTCCGTATTTTCTAAATAAATCGGCAAGTCGCTTATCGTTAGGACAACCGTCATCATAACTAACTGTAAAAGCTTTTTTAAAGCCACCGGGGAATTTTAATAATAGTTTTGCCATTTTATTTTACCGCCTTAAAATTAAATTTGATTTTGTTATCTGCGCTATTAATAATCGGTTTACTAAATCGCCATCGATAACGTTAAATTCATATAGGTTGCCACCTTGTAAGAATTTAATAACATTGCCGCCAAAATCTTACAGCTGTTTTACGGTTTCATGCAGAACACATCATCTATGTATAACTGCACACTATTATCCTATCATATTACACGTAATTATGCAAGATAAAAAGAGCGTTACCACACACTGTTATATAAATTAAAAAAACGGACAGTTATGTTCGGTGAAGTGATATAATGATGGTAGACACAAAAAACGGTGTCTACCATCATTTTTTATGTTAAGATAGAGAAAAGGAGTTGAAACAAATGTCAAGACCAAAAGGTGGAACAAATAGAAGCCATAGTAAAGAAGAAAAATTAGCG
>JAFSDK010000039.1 GCA_017436255.1 Clostridia bacterium | reverse complement strand
CAGGTGCCATTGCCGCACCCATATTATTAGCATCGGTAACACCTAAATCTTGCACCGTGCCTATTGTTATTTTATCAACATACGCCTTTTGTGGCATATTAGTGAGTATTACGGCGCCCGAGCCTGTTACAGTCCATTGCGCCGTAGGGGTACGCTGTGAACCGTATTCGAGCGGAAAACGATACTGTCTCTCTGCCGAGCAGAAATGCGATGACGTGACCGAAATTGTTTTAGTGGCGGCACCGCTCTCGATAAATATTGAGGCTATTGCCAGCGTTAGTGCCATTGTAGAGCAAGCGCCGTACATACCCACAAAAGGCATATTTGTTTGCCTTAGACCAAAAGAACTTCCAATACATTGATTTAACAGGTCGCCTGCAAAAATACAATCAATATCACTGTATTTAAGTTTTGCCTTATTAAGCGCGGTATCGGTGGCTATCTGTTGCAACTTCATTTCGGCTTTCTCAAATGAGTCTTCGCCAAGAAGCGAGTCAACTACCTTCATATCAAACTCATTACCAAGTGGGCCTTCACCCTCTTTTTTTCCAACAATAGAAGCATACGAAAGTATTGAAGGTCGGCTTTTTAATATTATTGTTTTACCCTTATTATCCGACATTTTAATATCCCCTTTGATTTGATTTTTACTTTTATTATCGGGGAATTTATTAAAAATATTCAATATTGAAAACTAACTTTTGTGTTTACAATTTACACGTTAAATGATATACTTCTTAAAAAGACAATATTATTTTATGTGGTGATTTTTTTGAAAATAATTACGGAAGCGAATTTAGATAACGAATTCGCATTTATTGCGTATATGCCCGAAAAATTAAGCAAGCATCCAGCCCTTATAGTTCAGCTGCATGGTGCGGGTGAACGTGGCGACGGAAATGATGATTTAGATAAGGTTTTAGTTCACGGTTTTTCAAAAATTGTTAATGACGATAATCTTAAGGACTGTATACTTATAATGCCCCAATGCCCGTGTGATACCTTTTGGGTAGCTAAGATTGAAAGTCTTAAAAGATTTATTGATAAGGCTATAAATCGCTTTAACATTGATACCGATAGAGTTTACCTTTGCGGTATCAGTATGGGTGGATTTGGCACTTGGTACACCGCAATGGCATACCCGGATATGTTTGCTGCTATTGCGCCATGTTGCGGTGGCGGTATGGCATGGAATGCCGCCACACTTAAAATGCCTGTTTGGGCTTTCCACGGTTTAGCCGATGACGTAGTGTCACCCCGTCACACGATTGAAATGATTGAATCAATAGAAAAGCGCGGCGGCAACGCACGTTACAGCCTATACGAAGGTGTAGGCCACAACTCTTGGAATAAGGCTTTTCAAAACGAATTACTTGAATGGCTTTTAGCGCAGAGCAAATAATACGGAGAATTCTTATGAAACTCAGAATATTAGTGAAATTAATTGAGAAATTATTTGGTATGGTTAGTGATGAGGACGGCGACCGCGCAGATATGTATTTGCCCGATAGACTTCTTGCTATCGCTTTGGTATTTTTGTGCGGTGGTGTCGGCTGTGGCATTTACACAATTTTTAATTTTGAAATATGGGCAGTTGTTATCGCACCGCTCGGTATAATTTTAGGCAGCTTCGCCATCATATGTTGGAAAAATCAGACAATACGCGTTATTTCCGATGAGCAATTTACATATACCACTATGTTTGGCAATACCTATACCTACTCATTCTCGGAAATTGAAGGATTGCGAAGGAATCAAGATTCGCTAACCCTTTTTGTTGCCGGCAAAAAGGTCCATATTGAATCTATGGCGATACTAAGCGATAGATTGGTCATTCTCATTAACAAACAATTTGAAAACAAACAATAGTAAAAAATCCGCGAAATTCGCGGATTTTTTTTAATTTTTATCAGAATTTCTATATTGTGTCGGCGATACACCCGGTATTTTTTTGAAAACTCATGTGAAATGTGCCTTACCGCTATTATTGATAACTGTGGATATACCTCTTTTAAAGTAAAATTACCAACCGAATAGGTAAAACCTTATGACTGGGGAGCGTTACTTTACCATCCTTCTTTACAATAAATTTTTTTGTGATATACTGTAGTAAAAGAGGTGTTAAACTTGAAATTGCGTAAATCTCTACAAATTCTAAATGAGAAAACCTACGAATTTGATATCCAAAAACGTGACGTCATTGAACGCCT
Organism: Clostridia bacterium; assembly: GCA_017436255.1. Lineage (GTDB taxonomy): Bacteria > Bacillota > Clostridia > Oscillospirales > Acutalibacteraceae > SIG565. The sequence continues at coordinate 5,127 of JAFSDK010000039.1, read as the reverse complement.
AAGGCAACAGCAAGGCTCCTGCCACCTAAGCGGATGCCGCTTGGGTTTAAGAACCCTTGAATTAGCCTTTACCTGTGACAAAAACGGTTTTTTTAAAATTTACGAAGATTTCCCTACCATTAGGAATAAAAAACTTTTTAGATCCTATTTTGTATGTGGTGAAGTTTTAGAAGAAAATGGTAAAACAAAAGTAAAGGTTTACACTGTTCGTGACCGTGCAAGTGTAATATGCAAAAACATTATACCTTTTTTACATTTACCCGTTATTGGTGCATGGATTGCATTACCGTTTATCCTTAATATACCTTTTTTGTTTCCTTTAATTTTTATACTCTTGGATATTGATCAATTTGTTTTAGACACCATTAACATTAAAAAGGAATTTTCCCAAAAAGACCAAGATATAAAGTCTATGCACGAAGCGGTAAATAAGCGAATCGAAGCTATAAAACGTTGGAACCAATAAATTAGTCTTATCACAAAACTATCACCTTGTTAATACCAAGCATTTCTTTACGCCCATTAATTTTGTATGCTTTTTACTAAAAAACGGAGTGAAATGTAAATGAAAAAAAGTATTGAATATTTAAACATCTTTTTAGCTGCTGTGTTGTTAGCTTTTGTCTACTACATATTTATTGTTAAAAATAATTTTGCACCTGCCGGTCTAAATGGTATCGCTACTATGATTCAATATAAAACCGGTTTTAGCATCAGTTATATGTCATTGCTTATAAACATACCTTTATCTATCCTCGCTTATTTTTTAATAGAAAAAAACTTTGCTATTAAAACATTATTATTCTCACTTGTATATTCTGTTTCATTTCTCTTTCTTCAAAATTTAAATCCCACATTTATTCAGTATAACGCGTTGGGACATGATACAATCTATCCTGTAATTCTTAGCGGTGTTCTCGCCGGCGCAGTTTACGGTATATGTTTTAGAAATAATGCGTCCACAGGCGGTACTGATATAATTTCCCGATACGTCAACAAACAAAGACCTGACACAAATTTTTTTATTGTAACATTCACCTTAAACGCTGTTGTAGCTGTTGCTTCAGTTTTTGTATATTCAGAAAATAATTTAAATTATAAGCCAATGGCTTTATGTATCATATATTGCTTTATTTCGACCTTCGTTGGAAATTTACTTCTTAAAACAACAAAAACAGCTTATAAATTCACTGTAATCACCACTCAGAAACACGAGTTCGTTGAAGAAATTAATAAGAAATTACACCATGGTTGTACCGAGATTGATGCAATTGGAACCTATACCGGAACCAAAAAGTCTGTTTTGATTTGTGTAATAAATAAGCATCAACTTAACGACTTCCAAAAAATCGTGGCAAAATACGATAATACTTTCTCGTACTTTGAGGTTGTTAACGAAACCTATGGTAATTTTAAAAATATAAAACAGTATATAAATAAAAAGGCTTGACCAAATCGGTCAAGCCTTTTTTTATTGCGGGTCGATGTAGGCATCGACCCCTACAAATATTTACGATATACATCGTAGGGGCGGATGCCCACATCCGCCCGTTAAAACAATGTCGTTATCCAATAAACAACCCCATACACTACACTTGCCACAGTTCCATACACAATAACCGGTCCCGCTATTGTAAACATCTTCGCACCGACGCCCAAGACAAACCCCTCTGCCGCTGTCAATATAGGACACACCGTTTTGTAAAAAATATTTACATTAAATTGGAGATGTGGTATAATAAAACAGAAAGGAGAATCTAATATGCGAAAAATTCTCTGCTTATTTTTATTTATTTGTGTATTTTTTGTTGGTTGCCAAAGCCAAGGCTCAACTGAAAACTGGGGCAGTTTCACCGCCGAAAAAACATATAGTTATGACCAAAAATATTATGCTATCCAAAACACAAAAGAAACAGACGGCATCTCTTTTATAAATGTTGTGATATACAACAACAAAGATGAACCGGTATATTCTTTTGCTCCTGCTCGCTCCTCTGATTTTTGGGGAATATGTTGGGAAAAAGACACCTATAACATTTGGATTCAATCAGCAGATATTGGCGTGGTTTGCTATGTTTGCAACAACGAAATTTGGAGCAAAAACGATGAGGCGGCTCGACCTGACTATATCATTTCAAAATACGATTAATCTCATAAAAAGGCTTGACCGTTTGGTCAAGCCTTTTTTGTTAAAATAAGGTAGTTATCCAATAAATTAATCCATAAACCACACTCGCAACCGTACCATACAGAATAACAGGTCCTGCTATTGTGAACATCTTCGCACCGACGCCGAGTATGAAGCCTTCTGCTGCTGTCAATATAGGACACAGTAGTTTGCAAAAATATTTACATTAAATCAGCGGTGTGGTATAATTAAAATAAGAGGTGACTTTATATGAAACCATTTTTAGGAATTGACCTTACAACAAACAAGAAAAACGAACAAATGAACGGTGAAGAATTTGTGGTAGCAAAACCGGATTTATCACTAACACAATCTCTTGAATCTTTTTCTGAAAATGTTGAGGAAACTATCGAAAAAAGCAAATTGCCACTTCCTATACGAATTGGACATTGGATATGTGGAGCAGTGGGAGTTATTGTTGCCATAGGTATACTAAAAGCTTTAGGCGGAGAAGACGGCGTTTCGTTCAGCGAAGCATATAAAAACGCTTCGTGGCTTTTTTGGCTTGGTAGTGCTTGTTTGGTGGCTTGGGCACTTCTTAAACTTATAAGTGTGCGAAAAGAAAAGAACGTTTTGGAAACGGAAGAAAGTTCTCAAGCGTTCAATAATTTAGATAAAACCTGTGAAGCAATTCTTTCGGATTTAAAGGTTCCCCAAGATTCAAAAGAAATTGATATTTTATCTTTCTTTTACAAAGTTAAAAACAACGATATTAAGGTATGCGAAAAAGGTATGCAAATCGCACCTTATATCAACCCGATTTTTCATATTTTTGCAGATTCCGAAAATCTCTACTTGGCTAATTTGGAAGGGAAATATGCTATTCCATTATCCACAGTAAAAGTAATTAGAACCATTAAGAAAACCATTCGTATTATGGAATGGAATAAAGATGAAGAATTCAATAAAGGAATATATAAACAATACAAGTTAAGTGAAGATAATTATGGTTGTATTATTTGTAAAAGGTACCATATTTTAGAATTTCAACACAATAACGACTTATGGGGAATTTATATTCCTTGCTATGAACTTCCTGTAATTGAAGAAATCACTGGTTTAAAAGCAGATGTTCTATAATTTACAAAAGGCTTGCCAATCGGCAAGCCTTTTACGTTAGAATAAAGTCGTTATCCAATAAATAACCCCATAAACCACACTCGCAACTGTACCATATACAATAACCGGACCTGCGATGGTGAACATTTTAGCACCAACGCCTAATATGAAACCCTCTGCTTGTGTCAACTTAGGACCCATTAGTTTTACAAGTTATTGCCATTGTAATTCCAAGAAGTATGGATCTTCATTTCTGCCGCAGTCCATTGAATAACTTGCAATGTATCGTACTGCACTCATCTTCTCATTATAAGCAAATATTAAATAATAATAATCAATCTTTTCTTTTGCTTCACTAAAATCAAGGGTATCATCCGTAAAACTAAGGCAAATCCATTCACCCCACTGTTCTTGTTGTCTAGCACCTTCCGGATAATAGTTTTGGATGCGGTTTAGTTCTTCAGTGAATTCATCTTTTGGTAATACCCATTCGGCATAAACATTAAAGCTCGGGTCAACAGCATCTTGATAATAGTAATAGTATTTGGTGGTATCTAAAAATTTATCCGGAGGATACCATTTCGAACCCTCCGCTATAGCACTTCTAGGTATATTTGTGGGAAATAGTTTATAGATATCATTGCCATACATTTTTACATAGTCACCCATTCTCAAATAGTTTTCGGGGTTATCTGTTTCTGAATAAATAGGCGGAATCAAAAACAAACTTGCCAATCCTACGGGTTGTATGCACACCAAAAGCGCTATTGCTAAAGCAATTCCTGCAATCCATCTGCGTTTTTTACGTTTCTTAGAACGAAACTGGTGTTTGCGATATAACAGTAGAACTACCACTGACAATATGATAGGAATTAACACATACGCTATTCCAATATAATATTCAGGATATGCATAGAACCGAGGAAACGTAAAATCTTTGCGATATATAATCAACATATCAATACCAAGCAAACCCCAGACGGCAAGAAAGATAATTGCCGGTATTCGCATTAACCATTTTTCCAATAATTCGCCTTTTGTTGCTTTTCTGTCTGCATCAGGCAGTGGTGTATTTTCGAGGCTTTCTTTGATTTTAGTGCAAATGTTTTCCATTGTCACAGATTCTTGCATAGGAAAATCTTTTAACGCTTCAACAATCTTTTGACCAGCAACCACAGATTCTTGCTTAGCGGTTAGATAGGCCATTAAAACTTCCTTTGCAGATTCTCCGCCCAATTTAAGTATCTTAATTTGTTCCAAAGAAAAATCCGCTTTGCGAAGTAATGCGATTTGCTCAAAGACTTCTACATCTGATTGAGTAAAATTATAATTGTTTCGCCCAGTATAAGATTTTTCATTATTAGGTGTCACCAAACCGTTTTCAATATACAAACGAATAGCACGGTCTGTCAGTCCTGTTTTGGCAATAACTTCCTTAATTTTCACAAAATCACCTCTTTGTAAAGTAATTATACCATTTTACCTAAGGTAAATGTCAACATAAATATAAAAAAATTGTCAGTCCGTCAAAAGACGAACTGACAAAAATAATAGATTAAGCCGTAAACCACACTTGCGGATACGCCATACACAATAACAGGTCCTGCAATGGTGAACATCTTGGCTCCAACGCCTAATATGAACCCTTCTGCTGCTGTCAATATAGGACACACAGTTTTGAAAAAACATTTACATTAAAATGGTGGTGTGGTATAATTAAATAAAGCGAGGTGTTTATAATGAAAACATTGAAAGTTTTGAAAATCACATCTGTTTTGCAAATTATCTTTTGCCTTTTCTGCGTTGCCTCCACCGTTTGTTTTGCAATTTCGAATTATGCAATGACACACAATTCTGATTGGAGAACACCCTTTGGCGTT
>JAFSDK010000038.1 GCA_017436255.1 Clostridia bacterium | reverse complement strand
TAATGGCGGAGTAGGAGAGACTCGAACTCTCGCACCGGGGTTTAGCCGGCCTACGCCCTTAGCAGGGGCGCCTCGTCACCAACTTGAGTACTACTCCACATTGTTACGTTTATATAAAATATTCAGTTTAGGATAAGACTTAATTTTTCAGAGGTTCCTCGGCTAGCGTGCCCACTTGCGGTGCCCGACGACTCGATGCTACCGCATCTCACTTGTCGACCGCGGCGTTTCGTTTTGCTCGCTGTATCGTCCACTGGACGCGCTCGCAACCTCACCCGTCACCAAGCTTCTGTACTACTCCAAATTGTAACGTTTCTATAAAATATATGGTTTTATAAAAATAAAAATGGCGGAGAGGAAGGGATTCGAACCCTTGTGGAGTTGCCCCCAAACGGTTTTCAAGACCGCCTCGTTATGACCACTTCGATACCTCTCCGCGTGACTGAATTATTTTAACACAACTATTATGCTTTGTCAATAAGGTTTTTATAGACATTTTAAAAAATATTTGTTATAATTGTCACGATACAGAGATTTTTTGACGTATTGAAGGCAAAAAATGGCTTTTGATACGTTATTTTTATATAAAGGACGTATTTTATGAATGACCTGAACTTGCTAAAACAAATAAAACTCTTTCTATTTGATATGGATGGTACGCTATATCTTGGTAATCACTTGTATGATTTTACGCCGAAACTACTCGAAACTATCAAACAAAAGGGTAACAAGTATTTGTTTATGACCAACAATTCCTCAAAAAGTGTTGCCGATTATGTAAAAAAACTGCATAGTTTGGGTATTACAGCGACAGATGACGACTTTATGACCTCATCGCAAGCGACTGCTTATTATCTAAAAAAACATCATAGTGACGCAGTACTGTATGTTTGTGGTACCGAGTCGCTAAAGGCAGAACTTCGTGCAAACGGGTTTGAAGTAACGGATGATATTGATAGGGTAGAGTGCGTAGTTATGGGTTTTGATACCGAACTCACCTTTAAAAAACTTGAGGACGTTTGCAAAATTTTGCTTACTCGTGACATTCCGTATATAGCTACTAACCCCGATTATGTGTGTCCTACCGAATTTGGTAGTGTGCCCGATTGCGGAAGCGTCTGCGATATGATTTATAATGCTACTAAAAAACGTCCTGTGGTAATCGGTAAACCGTCACCCATAATGCCACAGTTGGCAATGGAAAAAATGGGGGTTAATAATATTCAGACCGCCGTAATCGGTGACCGAATTTATACCGATATTAAAAGCGGTATAAACGCAGGTGCCGTATCAGTGCTGGTTATGAGCGGTGAAACAACTAAAGAAGTGCTCGATAATTCGGCAGATAAACCCGAATTTGTATTAGAAAGTGCAGGGGAATTGTTAAAAATTATTTAAATTTTAAAAATATGATATTATTTTCACAATTTTACTGTTATTTTTTGAAAAAGTATGTTATAATCAATTTATCCGAAAGGAATTATTAAAAAAGGTGTGTGACAAAATGAACAGATTTGTACTCAACGAAACTTCTTATCACGGCAAAGGTGCCATTAACTCAATCCCTGATGAGATTAAGGCTCGCGGCTTTAAAAAGGCTTTTGTAGCATCCGACCCTGACCTTATCAAGTTCGGTGTTACCGACAAGGTTTTAAACGTTTTAAAGGCTGCTGACATTGCTTACGAAGTATTTTCAGATATTAAGCCCAACCCCACAATCGAAAACGTACAGAACGGCGTTGAAGCTTTCAAGGCTTGCGGTGCTGACTGTATAGTTGCTATCGGTGGCGGTTCTTCAATGGATACAGCTAAGGCTGTTGGTATCATCATTACTAACCCTGAGTTTGCTGATGTTCGCTCACTTGAGGGGGTTGCTCCCACTAAAAATAAGTGCGTACCGATTATCGCAGTTCCTACAACTGCAGGTACCGCTGCTGAAGTTACCATTAACTACGTTATTACCGACGTTCAGAACAACCGTAAAATGGTTTGCGTAGACGTTAACGATATTCCTGTAGTTGCAGTTGTTGACCCCGATATGATGGCTACAATGCCCAAGGGTCTTACCGCTGCTACCGGTATGGATGCATTAACACATGCTATTGAAGGTTACATCACCAAGGGCGCTTGGGAGCTTTCTGATATGTTCCATCTTAAAGCAATCGAGATTATTGCAAGAAGCCTCCGCGGTGCTGTTGAAAACACTGCAGAAGGCAGAGAGGGTATGGCTCTCGGTCAGTACGTTGCAGGTATGGGCTTCAGTAACGTAGGTCTTGGTATTGTTCACTCAATGGCTCATCCGCTCGGCGCTCTTTATGATACCCCTCACGGTATTGCAAACGCTATCATTCTTCCTACCGTTATGGAATACAATGCACCTGAAACAGGCGACAAGTATAAGTACATCGCTGCTGCTATGGGCGTTGAAGGTACCGAAAAAATGACAGTTGAAGAATATCGCAAGGCTGCTATTGACGCTGTAAGACAGTTATCAATCGACGTTGGCATTCCTGCTACACTCGATGGTATCGTTAAGGAAGAAGATATTGCTTTCTTGGCACAGTCGGCTTACGATGATGCTTGCCGTCCTGGTAACCCGAAGGATACAAGCGTTGAAGAGATTACCGCTCTTTACAAATCTTTACTTAAATAATTTAATCTAAATTAAAAAAAGGCTGTACTCATTATGGGTACAGCCTTACACATAGAAGGGTTAATTATGGCAGATTATTTTGAAATTAAACGAAAAATCGACTCAACCGATTTAGACCTAAACGGTGTATTATCGGTGCCCACTACGGCGGCTTTTTTGCAGTATCTTGCAACGGCACGTTCAATTGAATATGGATACGACCGTGATACATTTTTAAAAAACAATAACGCGTTTTGGGTAGTATCAAAAATTCGTATGAACTTTAAAAAAGCGGTAAGATTTTCGGATGAAATACTGCTTAAAACCTGGCCATTAAAACCCGGTATGCTAATAATGCCGCGTGACTATGAGTTTGTTGGTGAAAACGGTGAAACAATGGTCTCGGCTACAAGTGAATGGTGCGTTTTAGATATTGATACCCATCGTCCTCGTAGAGTTACTTCGACGACAATTGATACGTCGGATGATTATTTAACCAATCGCACCGATGCAGGTGAGTTTTCACGCCTTAAAGAAACGGTAGATGAAGCCGACAAGGTTTACGAACGTAAAATACGTAGTAGCGACATTGACGAAAATCTGCATACCAATAACTGTGTTTATACACGCATAGTTATGGACTGCTTTGACGTCGATTTCTTGCTTAAAAATACTGTTAAAACCTTTGAAATTCATTTCATAAATGAAACCCGCGAGGGTGATATATTAAGACTTTATTGCAAAAAGACCGATAACACCTATTACGTTGAGGCAAAGTGCCAAGACAAAACGGTAGTTAAGGCGCTAATTGAGTTTGAGGAAAATGCGTAGAACAAAACTTATTGACAGAATTTTGCCCGATTACACTTCGGGTGAAGAAATATTTAATATGGTGACACACATTGTTGGCGGAGGACTTGGTGTTGTTTATCTGGTGCTCTGTGTCGTTTTTGCGGCAATTAAGGGCAACGTCTGGGGTGTTGTGTCAACGGCAATTTACGGAGCATCGGTTATATGCCTGTTTACGATGTCAAGCGTTTATCATGGTGTAAGGGTAGGCATGGGTAAAAAGGTTTTACAGGTGCTTGACCACTGCACAATTTATTTTATGATTGCGGGTACATACACGCCTATTATGTTGTCGCTTCTCAGAAAAACACAGCCTGTCACCGCTTGGGTGGTGTTCGGCATTGTGTGGGGTATAGCGGCATTAGCGACGACATTTACTGCCATTGATTTAAAAAAATACAATGTGTTGTCGATGATTTGCTATTTAGGTATGGGTTGGTGTGTAATATTCACAATTGTACCTGTATATCGGGCGCTGACATTTGATGGATTTATGTGGCTATTGGGTGGCGGAATAATGTATACCATTGGCGCTGTGCTTTACGGTATTGGCGCTAAAAAGCGCTATATCCATTCGGTTTTCCATATATTCGTAGTGCTGGCAAGTATAATGCATTTTTTGTGTATATTCTTTTATTGTATATAATTAAAAGCCGTGAATATTCACGGCTTTTTTGTTTTGTTAGTCAATATAACTGAATTTACAATTAGGACATTTGGGATAATCGAAATCATGTGAAATACCGCATTTAGGGCATGTGCGTTGCCAAAGTTGGTCTTCGACGGTTTCATCAATTTTTTCCTTTTGCAATGTGGATTTTTCTTTATAAAATACCTTTGATTTCTTAAAATATCTAAAACCTAAAAGCAGACAAAATACCGATATTCCCAACATTATAACTAACGCAATGATTTTATTTATTATTTGAGATTTAATCAGTCCGCCTGAGGTAACGGTTACGTTACCAAAAAATAAAAACAAACCAAAACCTAAAAAAACGATTGTTGCAATAAAACACACCACGGCTAACGGCATCGCATTACCCGGGGCAGAAACTGTAGGTGGTATCTTTCCGGTACCGATATAGTGTCCGGGGTTAAACATATTGTTTTGAAACTCGGTAATATCCTTTAAAGAATCATATTGATTTTCATTCTCTTTGTTAGTGTTTTTCATATCATCACCGCCTTGTGTATTGTATTGATTATTCAAAAAATGCTTTTCTAAGATTTGCGAGTATTTATCGGGTATAGAATAGCATCCTAAATTTTACAAAAATTACTAATATAATTATATAAACGTTGTGTTATAATTTCAATAGATAAAAATAAATATTAAACTTAAAAATATTGACATAACTTATAAAAAGGTTTAAAATATTATGACGAATATTGTTTTTTGGAGATATAGATATGAAGGAACAAAAAGAGATAACAGTTAACCTTTCGGACTTATCGCCTAATGAGTCTACCAGAGGCGGTAAACATTCAAAAGAGTCGCCAAGGCGTAAAATGAAGTTAAAAACTAAAATTATTCTTGGCATTGTTGCTTTTTTGCTTGTAGCTTGTGTTGTTGCGGGTATAATTTTATGGCCATTGATTGACGGCTTCTTTAATCGTGGTGTTGATAGCAATTTTGACGGGGGAGATACCGACGTAAATCTTGCAACGCAGGAGTTGTTTAAAGAAAAATATACAAATATTGCATTGTTTGGTCTTGATAACAGAAGCAACCAAATGTCAGGACGTTCAGATGCAGTAATAATTTTAACCATTGACCGTGTGCATAACAAGATTAAAATGACCTCATTGGCTCGTGATACTTATGTTAAAATTGACGCCCACGGACAGGATAAACTAACACACGCATATGCATTTGGTAGAGCGCAACTTGCTGTTAAAACACTTAACCAAAACTTTGATATGGATATTACCGATTACGTAACTGTTAACTTTTTCCAAATGGTAGAGTTGATTGATTATGTTGGCGGCGTTGAAATTGACGTTGATGCAAGCGAAAAAAGTGTTATGAATAGCGAATATGTAAATCACCTTAATGAAATAGGTATACCTTGTAAACCAATCACGAAAACAGGCAAGCAGTTACTTACAGGTTCACAGGCGTTAGCATACACACGCAACCGCTACAGCCCTGGCGGAGATATTGAGCGTGGCAACCGACAAAAAGAGGTTTTGATGGCTGCTTATCAAAAAATTATGGCATCAAACGTCTTTAAACTGTCTTCTGCGGTTGGCCTTTTGCTTAAAAACTGTGAAACGTCACTCAGCAATGCCGAATTACTTGAACTTGGCGCTTGGGCAATTAAAAATTCACCAAAAATTGAAAGTATGAGTTTGCCTGATAAAGAGTGCAATGCCAAAGATACTAAAATTAATGGTATTTACTATTATGTTTATGATTTGGATATTGCCACAACAAAGATTCATGACTTTATTAAAGAAGAGGGTACTTATATTAAAAAGGAAGAAAACTCTGAAACTGTTTCTTCTAAGTAAAATTAAAAGGACTGAGAAAATGATTTCTCAGTCCTTTTTTAATGTGTCTTTATATATATTTTCATCTTCGTCTTTATTATTATCATTACCGAAATGTTTTTCGGTTTGAATTTTTCCTTTATTGTACGCGTTATAACCTATTAGGAAAAGGAAAAGGGAAATAAAGATTGAAATAATACCTTTAGTTTCACCAATATAGCAAAGTATCATTGAAACTATAAAGGCAATAATACTGATGATTAATAAAATGAAACCGAAAATTTGTAATGCACTGCGATATTTTTTCACAAACAAAACCTCCATAAATTTTTTATTGACAAAGAAAATCACATGTGGTATTATTATAAACGAGAGTAAACATAGGTGGTAAACAAGTTATGAATTTTGAAGAAAAAAGAAATTATGAGTCTCCGGTAATAACAATTAAAAAGTTTGATATGCAAGACGTTATATCTGACTCTTTTGATGTTGATGATAATTCCGGTTGGCTCCCAGGTTGGTACTAAGATTTTTTCGGTCGCAAATGCGGCCGATTTTTTATTATTTTATACTATTGTATCCCATTCTTCAAGAAGTAAAAGCAGCTTTTCTTCATTTTCGTTTAGTTCGTTTTGCAACTGTTCTAACTTGACGTAATCGGCACATATTGTTTCATCGTTCAATTGTCCTTTAATTAGGGCAATATTTTTTTCAATAAGAGATATTTGTTCTTCAAGTTTTTTAATTTTTCTTTCACGTTTTGCTTTTTCTTTACCGGGAGTTGTATATACCTTTTTCTCTTTTTTAATCGCAGTCTTTTCGTTATTGTAGTTAATTGTATTTTGTGAAATTGAGTTTAAATATTGTTCATAACCATACTTATAATATTTAACCCCGTCAGTATCAAAAACTAAAAGCGATGTTGCGATTTTTTTGATAAAATATCGGTCATGCGAAACAAATAAAACTGTGCCTTCATAATAGTTTAAAATATCTTCAAGTGTTTCCTTACCAATAATATCCATATGGTTGGTAGGTTCGTCCAAAATTAAGAAATTTGGTTTGCGCCTTAAAATTTTACATAGCGTTAATCGTACACGTTCACCGCCCGAGAGGTCAGATACGTTGTTAAATACGTCGTCACCTGTAAACAAAAATGCGCCAAGCGCTTTACGTGCTTCAGTTTGTGTAAGGGTAGGGAACTCATCGGTAAAATCTTCTAAGACGTTTTTATTGCTTGTAGTGTGGGTGGTTTGCTGGTCAAAATAACCGAATTTTACATTGCTGCCAAAACTAAACTGACCTGAAATAGCAGGTATTTGTGAAACTATTGTTTTTAGAAAAGTAGATTTACCAAGTCCGTTAGCACCGATAATTCCTACGCGTTCACCACGCTCAATATTAACGTTTACGGTAGATAGTACCCTATCATAACCAATTTCAAGGTCTTTTACAGTTAAAACGTCCTTATAACTTTTACTCTCGGGTTGAAAATCAATATGAAAGGTGCGCTTGTCCTCATTTTCGGGTGCCTCAAGTTTTACCATGTGTTCAATCATCTTTAGTTTTGAACGGGTCATGGCAACCTTGGTGGGCTTGTTTTTAAATCTTTCGATAATAGCAGTAAGTCTTGCTATTTCTTTTTGTTGGTACTCATAGTCCTTAAGTTGTTTTTCGCGTATTGCCTTTTTTTGTGCTACAAATTCAGTGTAGTTACCAACATAGCGGTATGTCTCACCATATTCAATCTCGTAAACAATATTAACTGTTTTATCAAGAAACATTCGGTCGTGCGAAACAATCACTACCGATTTTTCGTAATTGTTTATGTAGTCTTCAAGCCATAATGTAGATTCAATATCTAGATGGTTGGTAGGTTCGTCAAGTAAAAGAATATCCGGTTTGCTTAGTAACAATTTAATAAATGCAATTTTTGTGCGTTGTCCACCTGAAAAATCTGAAAGCGGACGGTATTTATCTTGGTCACTGAACCCAAATTTTTTAATTACCGTTTCATATTCTTTTTCAAAATAGTAGCCGCCAAGCAAATTAAATTTTTCTTGCAAGGCGGAAAATTCTTTGATTTTTGTGTCGTCAGTGACCGTTTCCAATAAAAACGATAATTCATCCATTCGCTCTTTAATTGCGATGATAGGGGCGTAAATTTTGCGTATTTCGTCTATAAGGGTTACGCTATCGTCATCAAATGCGGTCTGTTTTAAATAGCCTATACTTTTTATGTCAGAGCGTATTATATTGGCGTGTGTAGAATCGTTGCGGTCAGGTTCAATTTCGCCCGAAATTACCTTTAAAAGCGTAGTTTTACCACAACCGTTGCGTCCCACAACAGCTATTCTGTCTTTCGGTTTTATTTCAAAATTTATGCATTCAAGTACCGTGTTTGCACCAAATGAAACTGCGGCATCAGAAATTTTAAATTGCATTTAATCTACTCCATTCAATACAGATATTTTACCATACATACTGAATTTCTGCAAGAAAAAAGAGCCCTATTGTAAGGCTCTTTTTTTATGTGATAATTTGTCAATAGTAAAACCTACTAAGAAGAGTGCTACGGTGGGCAACAACCAAGCAAAGCCGTAGCGAGCAAGTGGTATTGTATATATAAACCTAAAATTCAAAACATCAATCACTGAAAAGACAAAAGCTGCTACAGCAGATAGTCTGAAGGCGTAAACACCGATTTGCTTTTTAAATAAACTTAAAATGACGGTAATTAGTATTGGCGGATATATAACGCTTAAAATAGGGGAAGCCAGCATTATCAGTCCCTCAACACCGAGAAGTGATACAGCAATATCAAAGATACAAATTGCTGTAACAAAAGTTTTATATTTTATTTTACCTTTTGTGAGTTCTGATAGATATTCGGCAGATGCACTGGTAAGCGCAATAGCGGTGGATAGACACGCAAGACCTGCTATAATACCAAAGAACACTATGCCCGTTTTGCCGGGGATAATGGTGTTTACAATATTTATAAGCAGTTCGGTACGGGAAATGTGCATTGTGTAATTTGGTGCAACACAGGCACCAAGATAGGTAAGACCTAAATAGATTACAAGCAAACCGCCACCTGCAACCAATCCGGAAACACCGAAAATTTTGAGTTTTCCGCGTGGCTCGGTGTAACCCTTTTGTCTAAAGGCATTAAGCACCAATATCCCAAATACCATAGCGCCAAGTACGTCCATCGACTGATAGCCCGCTTCAATACCGTCGGCAATTATATTTTGACTGCGAGATGCTATATCTACATCGTTAAACTGATAAATAATCCCCAATACAATTAAAAATATTAATCCTAAAAATAATAGCGGAGTAAGGAATTTACCTACAATATCAACTACAGCACTTTTGTTATAACACAATAAAAAAACTATTGTGAAAAAAATTATAAAAAATATTATTGTGCTAAAATTGCTGCCAAGCGGTTTTATTGCCAATTCATAGGTAGTTGCTGCTGTTCTTGGTATGGTAATTAAGGGACCAATACACATAAACACCGAGAACATAAGCAAAAATGACGGTATTTTGCCAAGAGGTTTTAAAAGTTCATTATTGCTTCCCGTTTTAATTAAGGCAAAAATCGCAAGCAGTGCTAAACCAATATCGGCAATAAAGTAGCTGATAAAGGCAAGTAACCATTCACTTCCAGCCTTAAAGCCTAAATATGGCGGAAAAATCATATTGCCGGCACCAAAAAACATTGAGAATAATGCGGAGCCTATGAGAAAGCCGTCGATAAGATATTTTTTAAAACCTTTGCTCATAAATAAGCCCCTTAAAAATCAAATAGTATATAGCATTATACCTGTTTTAGACAAAATTTTAAAGGGCTTTTTACAAAAACACGCGCAAATCTATTGCAAGTTTTTCTTCAAGGTTTATAAGGCGTTTGGTTATATCCTTTGAAACCTCGTCAGCTGCTTCATATTTATTAAGATACTTGTTTAATGATTTAACACCCATATTGCAACCATCGGTCATAAGGTCGGCAATGGTATTGTCGCTATCTTCTACCGCCATTTTCATAGTGGTCTTCATCCAAGACATACCTTTTGCAATAGGGTTAGGGTCTTTGCCGTCATCATGGTATTTGTCGAGTAATTTCTTAATTTCATCGTTAAGCTTTTCATGCTCCTTTTTACATTCAATTAAAATATCTGCCATTTTTGAATTTGCTATTCGGTCAATTACGTCGTCAATTGATGCGACGCCCATTTTCACTCCCGCGTCACATTCACGAAGTAGCCTGATAGTATCTTGTTCAATCATTTATATCACCTTTCCTTTTTATTAGTGTGACCAAAAGGCGTAATAAAATGCGATAATCTACAAATAATTTATATTGAATTTGTTTTTTTCGTATGGTAAAATATTTATATAATGTTTTGCAGTAGGAGGGTCTGCGTGATAGTTCTAAAGATTTTTGGAATTATATTAGCTGTTATTCTGCTAATAGTTGCAATAGCCCTTTGTTTGCCTGTTGGCGTTTTAATTTCGGTTGATGACAAAAATGGTTTTAAATTTCTTTATCGCTTTTTAGGTAAACTTTATGGAGAAGAACCTGACCCTAATAACGTAATTATTAAGGGTGTAAAAAAAGCGGTCGGTATTTCTCATCTTGAGAGTGTTAAGACTATTAGAACGACTATGGAAAATCGTGGTACTGCCGTTACTGTCAAAGAGACCGCAGATGTTTTATTAGCAATTTTAAATCGTGTTGTTTGGATACTTAAGTACTGTAAAATTAAAAAATTTGACATAGTTAGTGTAAGCGCAGGGGAGGATGCTGCTATTGATTACGGCACTGCTTGTGCGGTAATTTATCCAATTGTTGGGTACGTAAAATCAAACTTTAAGGTTAATGAACGTAAAATGAACGTTAATATAACCTGTGATTATCTAAATGATGATTCAAGTTATAGCGTGTACCTTGAATTACGTGTAAAAACGTTTCATATAATACGCGCATTGTTCTACATTGTTAAGCGAAATCTTGAGACTCAGGGTGTGATATAATGACTGGGCGAAACAACGTAACAGAGGTTATGGAGTTTGTTGCAGAGCGAACAATAAATCTTGTAAAGAGTAATTCGGTTTTAGGTGAGCCGTTCCAAAAGGACGGTGTGACTATAGTGCCTGTTTCTAAATTATCGGTTTCGTTTGCAGGTGGTGGCGCAGATATTGTTGATAATTCGCATAAAAAGCGCAATCAACCTACGGGTGGAGGCGCAAAGGTTGATATGGTACCGATGAGCTTTTTAGTTATTAAAGACAACGATGTCAAGGTTGTAAATGTTGATGTAAAGGAAAAATCAAACGTTGATCAGATTATTGAAGTAATAATAGGCACGGCTAAACAGTTATTTAATAAAAAAGCTGAAGATAAATAATTATCTTCAGCTTAAAAAAGTGAATATATTGTTATAATAACTTTCAAGCATCTCATTCGATGAAATAAACAGGTTATGTTTAGCACCATCTATTGTGATTTGCTTACAGTTATTTATTTTTTTGGCATATTTTAATTGCAATTTGTTTTTAACAACGGTTTCATTTCCCGCAGTTAGTATTAAAACTTCTGTATTTGCTTTCTTTAGATTTTTATGTTTTAGTATTAAATCTTGAACGTTAATGGCTTCCCACATCCAACGGTTAGTGGCCGATGATGATTGATACTGTGGCGTTGCAAGTCGTAATTTAAAAATTGTGTTAAAACGCACCTCTGAACCATCAACAGTATTTTCAAAACTTACGTCGGGATTAAATTCAGCGGCATATGGGAATTTTGCTTCCCAACCATCCCTTACACCATGTTTGTTTGCCTTCCACATAACAAGTTTGCGCGGTATATTATGCGTTTTTGGGCTAATCATCGGTGATGACATTACGGATTTTGCTATTTTATTTGGATATTCTGCGGTATAAAGTGCGGCAATTGCTCCTCCCATTGAGTGAGAAAATAAATAAACAGGTAAATCTTTGCCATAAACTTTTACCTGATTTTCAATTACAGAATCAAGGTCTTTTACATAGTCGTAAAAGGATGATACATGTATGAGTTTTATATTGTCAACTTGGCGGTATGAATTACCGTGACCGCGTTGGTCATAAATAAATACGTTCATTTTAAGACTGAAAAAATACCAAATCATTTCGGTGTATTTTTCTGAAAACTCGGTAAAACCGTGAAGTATCACAATATTTGCGGTGTTTTCAGGTCTTACATATCTTTCGAGATAAAGGTCCTCAGAATCAAAACCCGGCACCTTTTCAACCGTTTTGTACGGCTTTAAACTTTTAAGAATTTCGCCGATACGGGTTAGATAATCATCTTCCTTTATTATCTGTGGAAAACACATATTCTTTTACTCCTCATACATTATTTTTTTTAGAGTGGTGATAATAATGATATCTTCAAAGAAGAAATTCTTCAAAAGGATTTGGTCAGGTATCATTATTTCCATATTTTTGGTAATTATTGCTTCATTTTTGGTTACCAAGGTGGTTTATGATGGGATTTTTGAGCGATACGACATAATACCATCCGTGCCGTCTGCACTTTCTGAATTGGTTGAAAATAGAGAATCTATAAAATTCAAAAGCGGAAAAAATGAACTAAGTGGCTATATCTATAATGCCGATAGTGACGGTCTTATTATTTTTATACCGGGTTATCACGCTTCGGTTGATGAATATTTGTGGCAAATCGACTCTTTAAATAAAAAGGGCTGGGCAGTGTTTTGTTTTGACCCAACAGGCAGTTGTTTAAGTGAGGGCAACTCTGCGGTTGGATTTTCACAAGTAATATACGATTTAAAAGCGGCACTTGATTTTGCCGAACAGAATGACAGATTTGGTTATGAAGACATCTATTTGTTAGGTCATTCTCGTGGCGCATATGCCGCATGTGGTGTGCTTTCGTTTAATTATGACATAAAGGCGGTTGTTGCAGTTAGTGCCGTTAACAGTAGTATGGAAGCAGTTATTCAACCTGCCGAAAGTACGGTTGGCGTGTTAGCATACGCAAATTATCCGTTTTTGTATATGTATCAAGATTCACTTTTTGGCAGTAAGGTTTCAAACTTAAATGCGGCACGCTTAATAAGTGAAAGCAACGTACCTGTTATGATAGTGCAGGGAAGTGCTGATGAAAAATATAGTTTAGAAAAGTATTCACTTTACTCGCATAGTTTAAAATCTCAACGTGATAACGTTGAATATTTGCTATGTGATAAGGTAGGGCAAAATGGGCATACAAACTTATTGTTTGATGAAAGCGGACAAGCAAACGACTTTCTTATTGATGGAATTGATCGTTTCTTGAGAACAGAAACATAAGTTTTGTTTTATAAAAAGGGGATTAGAGGATGAGTGTGGTTGTTATACCGGCATATCAACCGGATGAACAATTGATTGGTTTGGTCGATCGCCTGCACGAGCAAAATTTTTCGGTATTGGTCGTAAACGACGGTAGTGATGAAACTTACAATAAGATTTTCACTGCTATTACCGACAAGGCAAAAATTATAAACTCACCAAAAAACGAGGGAAAGGGCGCGGCGCTTAAAAGGGGATTTGCCGCAATTAAAGAGCACTTCCCAACTTGCGAAGAGTTTATAACCGCAGATGCTGATGGTCAACATAAAGTAGAAGATATTATTCGCGTACAGCAAACACTAAAAAGTGGTAAAGATTTTGTGTTAACTGTTAGAGAGTTTCAAAAAAATATGCCATTCCGTTCAAAATTCGGTAACGACCTATCGAGAATAGTTTATACCGTTATGAACGGACATTACTTTGATGACAATCAGTCAGGCCTTAGGGGATTTGCGGTTAAACATATCGACTGGTTGCTTAGAGTAAAGGGCGACAAGTACGATTATGAAATGAATATGTTATGTTATGCGGATAAACAGGGCATAAAAATTACAACATTACCAATTAAAGCAATATACATAGATGGCAATAAAAGTTCACATTTTAATCCCGTAGCCGATACACTGCGCATTTATAAAAGATTGTTTTCAAGTGTTTGGCCGTCTTGCTTAGGCGTAGCAATATGGCAAGTGCTTACAATGGTAGCAACCGTTATATTTGGTTATGAATATTCGGTTATTACAATACCAACTGCCGTTATGATAGGCGCATTTATTACCTTTTTAACACAAAAGTTTTTGGTGTTTTCAAAGGTGACCTATAAAGACGGTATGAGAATACTTTGTTTTAGCGTAATTCGTGCAACGGCATACACCATATTAGTAGAGGTAATTACTCTGTTTACAACGGCAATACCTTTGATTATATCGGTAAACGTAGCGGCGTTGTTAATGCTTTTAGTTGAGTATCAAGTACATAAATTGATGCATAAGACAATTAAATAAATAATCAGGCGATACCGAAAAAACGGTATCGCTTTTTTGTTTACTGTATATTCTGCAATGCAGTTTTAATTTTTTGCGAGAAACCTGATGCTTCAAGTCTTAACAATTGGTCAATACAAGCAACGGGTGTAATCTCGGTAGCGCATCCATGCATTTTAATAACGGTTTTATTTGTGCCTAAGAAAGTAGCGCCTCCACGTGTATTAAAATCAAATGCGAGGGTTAATTCCTTTAATATTTCTTTTACAACAGGCTCATTTTGTTGACTATGCTTTTCAGCAACGGCAGAAACTATGCCGCGTGCAACGGCACCCGTAGCTTCGGTATTTTTAAGTATGATATTGCCTGCGTATCCGTCGGTAACAATTACGTCGGCATATCCCGTAACAAAATCATTACCCTCCATATTACCAATGAAATTAATGGGTAATTCTTTAATAAGTGAAAAAGCCTCTTGAATAAGCGGTGTACCTTTGTTATCTTCACGGCCTACCGACATAAGTGCAACACGCGGTGTGGCTTCCGGCTTAATGCTTTGGCGGAAAGCATTACCCATAACCGCAAATCGCATAAGGTCTTTTGCGGTGCATTGAATATTTGCGCCACAATCAACAAGACATGCGGTTTCACCATTATAAAGCGGTAAATTTGATGACAGGGCAGGGGTTTTAAGTCCTTTAATAAGCCCTAAACGACAAATTGAACCTATAAGTAAAGCACCTGTGCTACCTGCACTTATCATACCAATACAGTCATCATCGCTTTTAAGTCTTTTATAACCGAGTGCAATCGAAGAATTGTCACGGCCTGTAAAAATAACCTGTGGGTTTTCTTCATTGGTTATATAATCGTCGGTTTCAATAATTTCAATTCTGTCGTTTTCACGACAATATTGTTCAATTATATTGCGACTGCCAATAAAAACAACGCCAAGTTCACTAAATTTTTCAAGTGCATTAAGCGTGCCCTTTATTACGGGTGCGGGACCTGCGTCGGCGCCAAAAATATCAACAATAACTTTTTTCATTTAAATACCTTCTTATTCGATGGCGAAAATATAACGGTAAACGTCTTGGTCACCCTTTATAAATCCAAGTTCAATTAAAGGATATTTTTCGCTAAAGAGTTTCTCTAATTTATTTACCTCGTCTTCTGTAACGCCCTTGCCGTAAAAAGCAGTTATAACCTGTTTTTCGTCAATGTTGGGTAGACGTTCAAAGAGTAACATAGCAGCATCTATCGGATTATTAGTAGCGGCATATATTGTGTCGCCTTCAAGTCCTATCCAATCGTCCTTTTTAATGTTAACACCACTAAAAAGTGCGTCACGTGTTGCGGTTGTAACGTAACCTGAAGCCACATAGGGCAGACACTGTGTCATATCGCTTATCAATTCGTCAATGGTATCAACCGAAAGGTCCATCATTGATAGTGCAGAAAAGCCTTCTGCAATTGAGCGAGTTTTAATAACTCTAACGTCTGATTTATCATAAAGTTTAGCGGCCTGTTCAGCGGTAAGTACAACGTTTGAATCGTTAGGTAAAACAATTATATAATCTGCATTTACCTTGTTGAAAGCCTGAATAAAATCATCGGCAGACGGGTTGTTTGTACGGCCGCCGTTAATAACCTCGCTTACGCCAATGCCTTTAAAGAATTCCATTATACCGTCACCTGTGGCGGTGGCAATAACTGCAAACTTCTCATGCTTAGCGGCAGCAGCCTCAATTTCGCTATGTTGTACCGACATATTTTCAATTTTAACGTTTACAAGTTCGCCGTATCGTCTAACGTATCGTATAACCTCTTCAGGTGAGAATGAGTGTACGTGTATCTTAACAATACTTCCGTCCTGTACCGTTACAACCGAGTCACCCAACTGTTCTAGTTTAGCGGTCATTTCTTCAAGACGAAAAGCCGCAATATCGGTCTTGCAGTTAAGAAGTTGCAAAATAAATTCGGTACAATAGCCGTATTCAAGCGTACTGTCTTCGTTGAAATTTGATGTATCAACAAAACTTGAGTCAACGGGAATATCAATATCATCAATACTTTCGCCGTTAAGTACCGCCTGCATACCCTCAAAAATACAAATTATACCTGCACCGCCGCTATCAACAACGCTGGCCTCTTTAAGTACGGGCAAGAGTTCAGGGGTGTTGCGTAAAGAACGGTGTAATTCTTCAATAAGAGCATCAAAGCAATCTTTAAAATTCTCGAAATTTTGTTTTGTTAAAAATTCGCCGCCCTCTCTAAGTACCGTAAGCATAGTGCCTTCGGTGGGCTTAGCAACAGCATTATAGGCGTATTTAACACCACACTCATAAGCCGTTGTAAAGGTTTCGGGTGTGAATTCATTTACCGATTCACTGCCAAAGGCAAGACCGCGTATAAACTGTGAAAGAATAACGCCCGAATTACCCCTTGCAGATAATAATGAATTACGTGAAAATTTGGTCATAAGAGCGCCAATTCCATCAAAGTCTCCTTGTGTTGCGAAAACGCCACCTTCAATAGTCATAGTCATATTTTTACCGGTATCACCATCGGGTACAGGGAAAACGTTAAGATCATCTATGACCGACATATTTTGTTTTAAATTTCGGTAGCCACCAGCCAACATATCTTGCCAGAGTTTGACGCTAATAGTAGATGTTTGCATAATAGTTATTCACCCTTAATTGTAACTTCTTTGCCGCAACAAAAACCTATAATTGTGCCGGGACCTACGCAGGAACCGACTATCGGTCCAATATGGTCAATATGTACGCCCTTGAATGCGACACGCTCAAGAATAATTTCTTTTAACTGCTCAGCGCTTGTAATATCATCACCGTGCGAAATATAAAGAATTTGGTCTTGGGGGTTTTCCACAGCGGCTGCGATGTCTTCGGCAATAGCGATTTTAGCATTTAAAGAACCTTTTGTCTTTTTGTAAGCATAGTTTTGGCCATTAACGTCAGAAATAATAATTGGTTTAACACCAAAAAGGTTTCCGAAGAATGCCTTTGAAGCCTTTACTCGACCGGCACGGCGTAGATACTCAAGAGTGTCTGCGGTACCAAATTGATTAAATTTTAGGCGATTTGATATAAGAAAATCTGCTGTTTCAGCAGCGGTTTTGCCTTCGCTTCTTAGCTCCGAAGCCTTAATAGCTAAACTGCCTTGACCAAGTGAACTTATTAGTGAGTCAACACAGAAAACGGTGTTGTTGGGATATTCGTCTGCTAATTCTTTTGCAACAACGGTGGCAAGGTTATAGGAACCTGAAAGGGCAGAAGAACAAGCAATATAAATTACGTCTTTGCCATCTTTAAGGTTGGCAGAAAATTTATCATAAAACAATTCACGCGGAACCTGAGTGGTTGTAATACGCTTGCCCTGACGCATAAGGTCGTAGAACTCTTTAGGTGAGTGACTTTCCCAGTCAAGTGACGCAGGGTATTCAACTCCGTCAAGAACGTAGTTCATTGTTACGTAGTCAATTTTGTACCTATCTCGAAGTTCTTTGTTAAGGTCTGATGTTGAGTCAGCAATAATAGTGAAACTCATTTTTTTATCCCCTTTATTTATTTTTTTGAGACTCAATGATGTGTGCCATAAGAGCCTTTTCGTCGGTTAAATTTTCGCTTATAGGTTTACCACGATAAAATGCAGCGCAAAGGCCGGGGCCTATTGTGGCACCGCATGCCATACCTACTGTGTGCAAAATTACTTCTTTCGGTTTCATGGTTTCTTTAATTTTCTCGGCAAGAAGTTTTGCTGCCGCTTCACGATTTGTGTGAGCAACAAAAATGATTTGTTTTTCAGGTTCAACTATAGTTTCGGCTATATATTTAATATCGGCATCAATAGCGTTGCGTTGACCCTTAATTTTACCCAAAACTTCAGACATACCGTTGTGGTTAAAATCAGCCATAATGTTAAGGCCAATCATTTGACCGAATAGTGCTTTAAAGTTGGTTACACGACCTGTTTTAACCAGAAAGAATAAATCATCCATTGAACCTATTTGATGAATTGTATTCTTAATTTCGTTAATATAGTCGGCAACCTCATCAATTGATTTACCTTCATTACGCTTAATACAAGCTTCTATAACAAGAAGTGCAAGAGAAGTTGAATATCTCATTGAGTCAATACAGATGATTTTACGTTCAGGGTATTTCTTTTTTAAATCTTCTGCTACGTTAAGGCAATTTGAATATGTTGAAGAAAGACCTGCAGACAACGAAATACTTAAAACGTCTATACCTTGTGAAAGATATTTTTCAAATATTTCAATTGTCTCACCCGTGGTAGGAGTGGCTGTTGTATATAGAGCAGTACGACCCTTCATAGAATCGTAATATTCTTCAGGAGTCATATCATCCCAATCAAGCGATATTTTCTTTTCTTCGCCAGTAGGGTAATAAATAATACCGTGCAGATAATCTTCAATGCCAAAACGTTCGCGTAAGTCCTTGGTTAGGTCGCACGCAGTGTCGGGAATAATAACAAAGTTACTCATTAAAATCTCTCCTAAAAAGCATATATGATTAATATAACATAAAAAGCGACAATTTTCAATAAAAGTCGATAAATTATAAAAAAATAGTGGAATTTTATTTAATATTTGCTATAATATATTTATTATTATTTTCGGCTAATTTTTTATGCGATGGAGGACCTGTATGGATTGGATAATTGCGGCGGCAATCTTGCTTGTTTTGGTAGGCGGAATTATTGCTATGTTATCGGTTACTGTGCCTATTGCGAAGCGAGTTTATGCAGAGCAACTTGTAAGAACCAACCCCGAAAAATGGGGTAGAGTTTGTTCGTGCCCCGAAAATGAAGAGCAACAAGCAATGTGGGATGCGGGTTGTGCGTGGGCGGATGAAAACGCCGATAAAAAGCAAGATGTTCATATTTTTAATGATGGATTAAATTTATACGGTGAATTTTATCGATTTTCTGATAATGGCAAATGTGTTATAATTTTACCCGGAAGATGTGAGTGCCTTAAATATTCATATTATTTTGCGCCTGCATATCAAAAAGCAGGATATAACGTATTGGTTATTGATACACGCGCTCACGGATTTAGTGATGGTAAATACAATACTATCGGCTATAAAGAAAGTGGCGACGTATTGGCTTGGGTAAAGAAGCTTGAGAATGATTTTAATATTGATACTATTTATTTTCACACTATCTGTGTTGGCACCGCATCGGGTCTTTTAGCTATGACAGATAAGGCATGTCCTGACTCGGTAAAAGGTATTGTTACTGAAGGTTGTTTTACAAGTTTCCGTGAAACCTTTAAGCAACATATGATACAGATTAATAGACCGTTGTTTCCTGTTTTAGATTTAGTTATGTTTCAGATTACCAGACATACAGGTACAAATCTTATAAAAACAGCGCCAATTAACGTAATTAGTAAACTAAAACAGAGGGCATTGTTTCTTTATGGAGAAAAAGACGTCTTTTCTTTGCCGAAAAAAAGCAAGCAATTATTTGAAAAATGCGGTAGTGTAGACAAGCGAATTGTGTGGTTTAGCAAGGGCGGCCACTCACATCTTCGCATAAATAATTTAGAAAAATACGATGAAGCAATAGTGGAATTTTTAAATGATGAAAAATAGTAACAGACGAAAAATGGCAGTTTTCACAATGGATCTTGAAAACTTTACTGATACGGGCTGTATTATGGATAGTGATTTAAAGATAGATCAAGATATGCTCGACGGACTTGATGAATATGTATCAATTCTTGATAAATATAATATTAAAGCGACGTTTTTTGCGATGTGTGAAGCGGCTCAGGCCGTTCAGGGAAAAATGAAACGTTATATTTCGAATGGTCACGATTTAGCACTGCACGGCTATGACCATACAGCGCCTATTAAACTTGATTGTGATGAGTTTCGCTATAGAATAGCGACCGCAAAGAAGTGGCTTGAAGAACTTTTCGGCGTTGAAGTTAAAGGATACAGAGCGCCATTTTTTAGCTTAGATAATGAGCGTCTTGATGTCCTCTCGGAATTAGGGTTTAAGTACGATTCCAGTCGTTTTGATTTCCCGAATCGTGTTCATGCAGCTGAGATTGATGTAAGTAGATTTAACAAGATTACTGATAACGTTTTTAGACGTGGTGATTTTTTTGAGTTTGGTATGCCATGCCACCAATGGCTTGGTTTGCGTATACCTGTATCAGGCGGCGGTTATGCGCGAATAAGTGATTGGACCTTCTTTTTGTCAATGCTTCGTCAGTATTTAGCGCATAGTGACTATTATGTATTTTATCTGCATCCATTTGAACTTTCGAAAATGAAAATGCCGCAAACACCCAATCTTAAAAGTCACGATCAATATTATTTAAGAGCAGGCGTTAAAAGTTATCATCGCAAAATTGAATCAATTATTAAATTGCTTCAAAAACTAGGATATGAATTTGTAACTTTTGATGAGTTAGCAAACCGACTGCAAAAAGGCGAAAAAGTGTTTAACTAAAAAGGTGATTACCGCCAGGTAATCACCTTAATTTTATGCTTGTACTATGGATATTATGCAATTGTCTTTGATGATGTGTTGTAGTTTAATGTCGTTGTAATTGATACTTTTTAAATTTGTAATACCGCTTCCCAGCATTTTAAAGTAGGCTTCTTTAGCGGTCCAAATTTTATAAAAACGTAGCAGTTGTTCAGCTTCAGTTTCGGCACTTTTTAAAAACAACATATCACTTTTTGTGCATAACATTTTTGTTACGTCACTTTTAAGCGGTTTAATAATTTCAATGTCTATTCCAATTTCTTTTTTATCAATGGCTATCGCTAGTAGATTTTCACAGTGACTTATGCTGAAATGATATGGTAGGTTTACGGCATAGGGCTTGCCTTTTGAGGTGCGCGCAATGTTGATTTTTTCTATAGAAATACCCGAAATCTTAGAAAGTTCTGTTTTTACCATCCATTCACCAAATATCGACATATCGCGCGTTGATTTATGTTTACCGGTTAGTATTTTCTCTCTGCGTTCAGGCTCCATAAGTGCAAGGCATTTGTTGTAATTATCTTGATTAAATTCATCGTACGTGTATAAACAAAACATAAAACGGCACACCACCCATTTGCTACTTATGAAACTTGACTTTAGTAATATTTACTTATATAATAACAGAGATAGTTTGTCGATTCAAGGTGTTACTATGAAAAAAGAACTTAAAATTTTAATTAAAAAGAATGCAAATGCTTTAAAAAACTCAAAAAGAGATTTTAAATCCATTTACGAAATCACTTTTTCTAATGCCAGCTATGTTATGGCAGAGGGTAACGATGGTTTTCGCACCTATAAGTACTCATATGGTGATATTTTTAAACGTTGTGAGTCAGCGGCCAACGCTATTTATGCTAAAATTGGTGACACACATGGATGGGTCGGTTTGCAGATGGAAAACGGAGTGGATTGGATTGCGGCTTTTTGGGGAATTTTAAAGAGTGGTAATAAACCATATTTAGTTAATACAAGACATCCTGATAGTATCACCAAAAGAATTTTTGAAACGCTTAATATCGATAAAGTTATTTGCGATAAAAAAGGTACACTTGACCTAGATTACATAGAATTTTCTTCACTGCCTGAGTCAGATATTTGCGATGCCGAATTTGAAAATGAAATTGCGATTGCAACTTCGGCAACCTCGCTAAATGAAACTATTTGTATTTATGATGGCAGGTCTATTTCAGCGCAAATTTTAAATTCTGAAAAAATAGTAAAAGACAATAGGCGAATTACGAAACACTATAAGGGCCAATTAAAAATATTAGCTTTTTTACCTTTCTATCATATTTTCGGTTTGTGTGCCGTATATTTTTGGTTTACTTTTTTTGGTAGGACATTGGTGTTTTTAAATGATATGGCACCCGAAACGATTTTAAACACTTGTCGCAGGCACGAAGTCACACATATTTTTGCCGTACCATTACTTTGGCATACGATTGAGAAAAAGGTGCTTAATAATGCTACACAACAAGGAAAACTTGAAAAATTAAATAAGGGTATTAGGCTTTGCACGAAATTGCAGAATGCTTTTCCATATTTTGGCACTAAGATTTCTAAGAAAATTATGTCCGACGTTACTGATCAGATTTTTGGTCAAAGTGTGCAGTTCCTTATTAGTGGCGGTAGTTTTATAAGAAAATCAACCCTTGAACTTTTTAATGGAATTGGCTATGCATTACATAATGGTTACGGTATGAGTGAAATCGGCATTGCTTCGGTTGAGTTTCGCGACCGTCCAGCCGATAGAAACTTGGCATCAATTGGTTTGCCGTTTGAATCGGCAGAGTATAAAGTTGATGAAGATGGTGTGCTTTACATTAAAGGCGAATCGGTTTGTATTAGAAGGATAAAAGGAGACCAAGAAATCGTTACTGATGGTTGGTTTAAAACGGGTGATATAGTTAATTGCGATGAAAAGGGTTATTATTACGTGGTAGGAAGACAAAGCGACGTAGTTATTGGCGAAAATGGCGAAAATATAAACCCTGATACTGTTGAAAATTTCTTTAACGTGAAGGATGTTATAGCACTTTCGGTTTTAGGCTTGTCTGTTGACTCGCATGAGGAGTTGTGCCTTGTAGCGCAGATTAGTAAGTATTTATCATCCGAAAGAATTATTGCTCTAAAACATGAATTAGAAAAAATAAATTCAATGTTGCCGCTTACTATGCAGGTGCGTAAATTCTATATGACCTATGATGCGTTGTCCGCCGAAACCGCAATTAAAGTAAGCCGTAAATATCTCCAAAGAGCAATAGATAACGGCGCCGTTAATTTATTGCCGTTTAATAAAACCGAAGTAGCAAATGACATTGCTGATGAAAATCCAATTGCTAAAAAGGTTGCCGAGATTATTGCAGATGTTTTATCTTTAAATTTAGAAGATATTGATTACGATGCCCATATAATGATTGATTTGGGAGCGACAAGTTTACAATATTTTTCAATATTGTCGGCGCTTGCTAACGAGTTTAGCGTATCGGCGCAGGATGGAGAAAATTACGCATATACCGTGCGCGATATCAGCGCATATATAGAAAGGTACATCTAACTATGAAGCAAAAAAAGGTTAATTTGCTGCTTTTGTGGTTTGTGAAACTAACGGGGGTGCCGCTTGCACTATTGTTTTTTAAACCCAAAATTTATTATGTTGATAAGAAAAAACAATCGCGTCGACTTCCTAAAGGATGCATACTTATGTCTAATCATAAGTCCTTGATGGACTTTGTACTCTATTTATGTATCTTTTTTGGTAGAACCATAAGGTTTTTGATGGCAGAGGTTTTGTTTAACAAAGGCAAGTTGTTTGCATCGTTTTTATTTGGCATAGGCGGTATATACGTAAATCGTGACACCTATGATTTTGGGTTTATGCAGGAATCAATAAAGGTGCTTGATGAGGGTGGCACTGTTGGTGTTTTCCCAGAGGGACGTTTGCCCGTAGGCGGCAAAGGTTGGCCATTCAAACCAAGCATTACCTACATTGCTTTACATTCCGATGCTAAAATTGTGCCTATATATACTGATGGCAATTACGGACTCTTTAAGCGAGCAAGCGTTGTTATTGGCACACCTATTGATATACACGAGTGTTGTAACGAAAAAAATCCAAACGAGGAAGAAATTAATCGCTTAACCGAGTTGCTTGAACAAAAGGTGGCAGATTTAAAGGAGTTTCTTGAAAACAATGCAAAATAAAGAACGTAAAAACCCTTTTAGATTTTTACCGATGGATGCAGGTCGTCTAGTGTGTAGTGTCCTTATGCCAATTTATCGTCATAAGCGTATACATGTTTCGGGCGGAAAATATACTAAACGTCTAAAAGGCGGTGTTATTGTAGTTTCAAATCATACAGGTTTTTCTGACCCATTTTTAATTGGCACTACCTTTTGGTATCGCAGAGTGTTCTTTCTAGCCGCCAAAGAGGTTATGAGAAATAAATTAGTTGAAGTTTTGCTAAAAGGTATGGGTTGTATTAAGATTGACCGAGATATATCCGATATAAATGCGATACGTAAATGTGTAGATTTACTCAAAAGTGGAAAACTTTTAAGTATGTTCCCACAGGGTGGTATAACGGCTAATGGCGAGGTTGATAAAATCAAATCGGGAGCAATTTTAATTTCTATGCAGGCGGGTGTGCCTATCGTTCCTGCTTACACCTTAAAAAGAAAACATTGGTGGAACAGACAAAAGGTTGTAATTGGGGATGAGTTTAACTGTCGTGAAAAATGCAATAAACGTTTTCCGTCGGTTAGTGACATAGCAGTGCTTTCAGAACAACTGCTTGAAAAAATGGAGGAGTGTAAGAAGGTATATGAGCAATCAAAATAATATTATCGAGCGTCTTACAGAACTGTTTAACAGCGTTTTTGAAGGTGAACTAAAGGTCGATTCTTTAACTGAAGAAACACGCTTAATTGAAGATATTGGTATGAATTCAATAGGACTTTTATATATGGCTATGGCGGTAGAAGAAGAATTTGGTGTGCGTTTTACAAATGAAGACTTTGTGTCACTAAGAACTATTGGAGACGTAGTTAAAAAAATTGAAGCTAACATTTAGGTGATATTATATGAAGTGGAGTGCCAATGCACCTCAATACGGTGACGTTGTTCGCGTTAAGGTGAAGTTTTACTATCACTACGGCATATTTGTGGACGAACAATGCGTAGTTCAGTTCGGCATGCCCGATAACACAGGCATTGCCCCCGAGGAAATAAAGGTTATTACAACCGATATCGACACCTTTAGAAATGGCAGTGCGGTTGAAAAGGCCGAGTTTTCGATTTCGGAGCGTGTACGTAAACACAGTAATGAAAAAGCGGTAAAAATTGCATTGTCACGTGTTGGGGAAGACGGATATAATATCTTACACAATAACTGCGAACATTTTGTTAATGAATGTATTTTTGGCGAATCAAAATCAGGATTTGTTGATAGTGTTCGTGCTGAAATAAGAAATAAGATTAAAAAGAAATAACATACCAAATGCGGTATGTTATTTTTTGTATTTTTAGGTGTAAAAATAACGCATTAAAATATTACAAAAAATATTAAAAATTTTCACTTATTTAAAATAATGATTATTGAAAGGTAAAATTGATTGTGCTATACTAAAATCAGAAAATTTTATGAAAACGGAGTGTTTAAGTTATGTCTGGTATTAATGAGGCGATTTCAAACATCGGCGTTGTTCCGGTAATTAAACTTACTAATCCCGAAAGAGATGCTGCTCCCTTGGCAAAAGCATTGTGCGAAGGCGGTGTACCGGTTGCAGAGGTTACTTTTCGTGCGGCAGGTGCTGATAAGGCTATTGCACTTATGAAACAGGCTTGTCCTGAAATGTTAGTTGGTGCAGGTACGGTTTTAACAACCGAACAGATAGATAAAGCTATTGCTGCAGGTGCAGAGTTTATTGTTACACCCGGTCTTGATGAAGAACTTGTTGTTTATTGTAAAGAAAAGAATATACCGATATATCCGGGTTGCACAACACCTACAGATTATCATAAGGCGTACAAGTTAGGTCTTGAAGTATTAAAATTCTTTCCGGCAGAGCAGTCGGGCGGTCTTTCTAAAATTAAGGCAATGAGCGCTCCGTTCCCAATGTTTAAGGTTATGCCAACAGGTGGTATTTCGCTTGGCAATTTAAAGGAATATTTAAGTGCATCGGTTATATGCGCTTGCGGCGGTTCGTATATGGTTACTGCCGAACTTATTGAAAATCAAAAATGGGACGAAATAATCGACCTTTGCAAACAGTCGGTTGAAATAGTTAAGGAGGCAAGAAAAAATGGCTAGAATTGTTACTTTTGGTGAAATTATGCTTCGTTTGGCACCTAATGGTTATTATCGTTTTTTTCAGAACGACCAAATGCAAGCAACTTTTGGCGGTGGCGAAGCTAACGTAGCAGTTTCGCTTGCTAACTATGGTATGGATAGCGTATATGTTACAAAACTTCCTAAACATGCTATCGGTCAAGCCGCTGTTAACTCACTTCGCTATTTTGGTGTAGATACTTCTAAAATTGTTCGCGGTGGTGAGAGGGTAGGCATTTATTTCTTGGAAAAAGGTGCATCACAACGTGGTTCGGTTTGTATATATGACCGTGCCCATTCTGCAATTCAAGAGGCTTCTGTGACTGATTTCGATTGGGATAGCATTTTTGAGGGCGCTGATTGGTTCCACTTTACAGGCATCACTCCTGCGCTTGGTGCTAATGTTGTTGAAATTTGCCGTCAGGCTTGTATTGCCGCAAAGGCAAAGGGTGTAAAGATTTCGTGTGACCTTAACTATCGTGGTAAACTTTGGACACGCGATGAAGCAAGAGCGGCTATGACCGACCTTTGTCAGTACGTTGATGTATGTATCTCTAATGAAGAGGATGCTAAGGATGTATTTGGTATTGAGGCGGAAGACACCGATATTTACGGCGGTAAACTTAATCACGAAGGCTATAAATCTGTTGCAAAACAGCTTATGGATAAGTTTGGTTTTGAAAAGGTTGCAATTACTCTTCGTACCTCTATCTCTGCCAGTGATAACGATTGGGCAGGTATGCTTTATGATGGTGAAGATTATTGCTTCTCAAAAACATATCATCTTCGCATAGTTGACCGTGTAGGCGGTGGCGATAGTTTCGGCGGAGGTCTAATTTACGCATTGCTTTCAGGCAAATCAACTCAAGAATCTATTGAGTTTGCGGTTGCTGCATCGGCTCTTAAGCACTCGGTGGAGGGCGACTATAACCGCGTAGGCGTTGCTGAAATTGAAAAACTTGCAGGTGGCGACGGCTCGGGTAGAGTACAAAGATAAAATAAATAAGAAACGCATTCGGCAAATTTGTCGAATGCGCTTTTTTATTTAAAAATGTATATTTATTCATAAATTAGTGTTATAATCAATATGAAATGGAGTGAGTACAATGTATCGTTTTTTCGAAAAAATTTCACGGTTTATGTATGGCCGTTACGGATTTGATGCTTTAGGTAAGTTTTTGCTTCTGATATATTTGTTGGTTGCTGTTTCAAATATTTTTGTACAGGGTACTGCTAAAATTGTTTTGTATTCGGTGCAAATGGCACTTTTAGTTGTTTTTGTATTACGTGTGCTTTCGCGCAATATAAATGCCAGACAACGTGAGAATAATTTTTATTTGCGAACGATTGGCAGGGCAGAGCCAAAAATTAAACTGTTTTTTAGAAGGGTTAAGGATATAGGCAAAAAACGATACAGAACCTGTCCTAATTGCAAAAGTGTTGCAAGGCTTCCAATACGTCGCGGACATCACACAGTGCGATGCCCAAACTGCCGACAAGAATATAAAGTATATATAATGTTTTAATAAAATATAACCTTTAAAAAGGGTCGAATCCACGTGATTTGACCCTTTTTTATTTTTCAAAAAAATTATAAAAAACTATTGATTTTTTATGAAAAGTGAGTTATAATGATGACAAAAGTGGTGAAAAGTGTCACAAAAATACATTGAAGTGGATCAAAGTGGTTAAAATGGAGGTGAAAATTCGATGTTGTACGGTGGTTATGACCATAACGTTGATAAAAAGGGTCGAGTTTTCATTCCGGCCAAGTTTAGAGACGATCTAGGTGAAACCTTTATTATATGCCGTGGTATCAGCGGAAAGCGTTGTTTGTGTGTTTATCCCTTTAGCGAATGGGAAAAGTTGGTTGCTAAAATTTCAGAGCTTCCGTCATCACAAGCAAGCGGTATTAAAAGATTTATTTTTGACGGTGCGTTTAACGTTGAGTTTGATGCTCAGGGCAGAATACTTATTCCGCCGTCACTAAGAGAATATGCTTCACTTCAAGGCAACGCCCATTTGATAGGTATGAACTCATACGTTGAACTCTGGGCAAGCGAACTTTGGGCAGAGGAAGACGTGTTCACTCCTGAAGACATTTTCGCAGATGCCGATAAATTCCAACTTTAAGGTGATAGCGTATGGAGTTTAATCACAAGTCGGTTTTATTTGATGAGGTAATAGAATCGTTAAGTATAAAACCCGATGGTATTTATGTTGATGGCACCGCAGGTGGCGCGGGACATTCAAAAGGTATTGCACAAAAACTAAAAAATGGTTTTTTGTACGCTCTTGACCGTGACCCTGATGCCGTTAAAACCGCAACCGAAAGATTAAGTGGATTACCTGCAAAAGTTATTAAGACGAATTTTAAGGATATGGACGTTGTCTTAAAAGAAGAGGGAATAGACAAGGTTGATGGAATTTTACTTGACTTAGGCGTTTCGTCTTTTCAACTTGATACTGCAGAGCGAGGATTTTCTTATCACAAGGAAGCACCGCTTGATATGCGAATGAGCAAAGACGGCATTACTGCTGCGGATATGGTGAACACTTATTCCGTTAGTGAACTTACAGAAATTTTTACAAAATATGGTGAAGAAAAATTCTCTTACAAAATCGCACAGAGAATTGTAAAAGAACGCGAAAACACACCTATAGAAACAACAACACAACTCGCGGAAATAATAGCTTCTGCAGTTCCGGCATTTGCAAGACGTGACGGACATCCTGCCAGAAAATGTTTCCAAGCGTTAAGAATTGCCGTAAACGGCGAACTTGAAAGTCTCGAAGAGGCTATATCGAAAGCATTTAATTTGCTAAATGGCGGCGGTGTGCTGTCGATAATAACTTTCCATTCGTTAGAAGATAGAATGGTTAAACTTAAATTTAAAGAGTTTTGCACGGGTTGCACCTGTCCGTCCGATTTTCCGGTATGTGTGTGCGGTAAGACACCTCGAGGTGAACTCGTGAATCGAAAGCCAATAATGGCGTCAAGGGAAGAACTTGAAGATAATCCGCGTAGCAGAAGCGCGATTCTGCGTGCGATAAAGAAGTTATAGAAAAGGGGAAAACAAGGTGGATAATGTAAAGTATTACAACGATAGTTTGGCGTATGATTTTGATTTGTTTATGCCGCGCGAAAAAAACAGTAATACTAACAATGTTATTAAAATGCCTGAAACAACGCAAAAAAAGAAAACACGTAAAAAAGCGGCTGCACATACCGTTTCTTTAAGCGTTGTTACTGTTTTGCTTTCCGTTTTCTTCTTAAGCGTTTTATGTGGTAATATTTTCCTTAGATTGCGCATAAACGAGGTTGATTCTCAAATCAATGATATTAATGAAGAGATAGTTGAACTTGAGGCTGAGCTTACGGCTTTAGACGTTGAACTTGAAAAAATAGTTTCTTACAATAACCTTGGTAACGCCGCAACGGCACTTGGCATGAAAAAAATGGATAAAAACCAGGTTGTTTATATTCAGGTTAATAATAAAGATGCTGCTATTACTTCAGCGGGTGATAGGGTAGTTTCTGATGAATAAAAGAATTATCACAAAGGTAATGTACATATAATTATATTATTACGACACGAGAGTTAAAATTTTTAACTCTCGTTTTCGAGCATTTTTACGGAGGTATCGGAATGAATGATAAACTGACCAAAAAGATGGTAAAGCGCATATTTATCACACTTCTTGCGGTTGTTATATTAACGGTTGGCTCATCTGTGGCCAGCCTTGTAAACATTTCGGTAATTAATGGTGAGAAGTATCAAAATTTGGCTCTTGAGCAACAATTGTATGATACTTTGTTAAGCGCCCCTCGAGGAAATATTTATGATAAAAATATGAATTTATTGGCAACTAGTGCTACGGCATGGACGGTTTATATAACACCCAATGGTATTTTTAAAATTGATGATGTGGCTGAGCGCGAAGTTGTAAAAAATACAATTGCGGACGGACTTTCACGTATATTAGACGTTGAGCGTGAAAAAGTATACGGTTATACTGAGAAAAACACCTATTACGTTATCGTAAAAAAGCAAGTAGATAAAAGTCAAGCCGATAAAGTGCGTGAGTTTATTACAGATAATGAGGACTTAGAATTATCTTCATATATTGGTCTTGACGAAACAACCAAGAGATATTATCCGAATGAAAACTTGGCGTCGGTTGTGCTTGGCTTTGTGGGAAGCGATAATCAAGGCTTATCAGGTATTGAGAGTTACTACAATAGTGATTTAACCGGTGTTGCCGGGCGTGTAGTTGCGGCTAAGAGTGCGCAAGGCACAAATATGAGATTTACCTATGAGAGAGTAGAAGAGGCGGTTGCCGGCAATTCTTTAGTGCTTACGATTGACAATTACATTCAGTATATTGCCGAGAAGTATCTTGAAGAAGGTGTGGCCGCAAATAAAGCACAAAATCGTGGTGCTTGTATTGTTATGAATGTAAACACAGCCGAAATATTGGCAATGGCCATTAAAGGGGATTTCGATCCCAATAAACCATTTACACTATCCGAAGACGATCAAGTAAAGGTTGATTCTGAGCTAGATGAGGCTAAGAAAAATCAACTTAAATCAACACTGCAAAACAAGCAATGGCGAAACAAGGCAGTTTCTGACACATATGAGCCCGGTTCGGTTTTTAAAGTTATTACCGCAGCCATAGCTTTAGAAGAAAATCTTGTTACCACTAAATCGTCGTTCACGTGTAACTATGCAATAAATATTGCGGGTCAAAAGTATCATTGCCATAAACGTGGCGGACATGGAACCCAAAATTTTATAGAAACAATGGTTAATTCTTGCAATCCTGCGTATATTATGGTGGGTCAATTGATAGGAACGTCAACATTTGCAAAATATTTTGAATCGTTTGGCCTTACCAAAAAGACCGGAATCGATTTGCCGGGTGAATCAAATTCGGTTTATCACTCTAAAGAAAATATGGGAACAGTTGAACTTGCTTCGTCGTCATTTGGCCAAACATTCCAAATTACTCCGATACAGATGATTACCGCAATTTCTGCTGCAGTTAACGGTGGATACTTAGTACAACCACATATCGTAAGCAAGCAAATTGATAGTGAAGGAAAAATTGTTAAATCGGTTGGCAAAACTGTTAAAAGACAGGTTATATCCGAGTCAACTTCAAAGGTTATTCGTCAAATGATGGGCGCTGTTGTAAGTGAAAGCAGCACTAAAAATATGTACGTTGCAGGTTACAAAACAGGCGGTAAAACAGGCACCTCACAAAAGGTATCAGAAACTATTTTAAACGATGGTAAGGATTTATATATTGCGTCATATCTTGCAGTAGCACCTGCTGATGAACCCGAAATTGCGGTACTTGTAATGATAGACGAACCAAGTGCCGGTCAATATTATGGCTCGGCGGTTTCGGCACCCATTGGTGCAGAAATACTTGCGGAGGTTTTACCGTATCTTGGATATGAGCCAACATATACCGATAAGGAATTGGCGGCGTTATCAATTAGCGTTCCTTACGTAATAGGCGATACGTTAACCGTTGCTAAGGGTAAGGTAAATAATGCTAAACTTAATTACAAAATTATCGGTAATGGTGATAAGGTGGTTAATCAAATACCTGCATCTACCGAGTCGCTTCATTCGGGTGGTATTGTACTACTGTATACCGAAAAGGATAACGAGCAGGTTACACAAACTACGGTGCCTGATTTTACTAATTTAAGCGTTTCGGCTGCCAATGCTACTGCCGTAAATGCAGGATTAAATATTCAATTTGCGGGCAATACGTCATCATCTACAGTGGTAGCGTATAAACAAAGTATACCTGTGGGTGAAAAAGTTAACACGGGTAGCGTAATAACAGTATATTTTAGAGATACAAAGGCGGATAATATCGCCGATTAGCATAGAGAAAGGTTCGAAAATGAAACTTAGGGAATTGTTACCAAATATTGAAAGTAAGCTTAATAACATAGAAATAACAGGTATGACCTGCAATTCTAAAGAGGTGCAGACGGGTTTTGCGTTTATTTGCATAAATGGTACGAACTTAGATGGGCATAAATTTGCTAAGTCAGCGGTTGAAAACGGTGCAGTAGTTATTGTTAGTGAGCGTGATTTAGGGCTTGCCAATCAAATTGTAGTTGATGATACGCATGCTGTTTACGCAGAAATGAGCGCTCGTTGGTTTGGTAGCCCTGCCGATAAGATTAAACTTATTGGTGTTACGGGTACAAACGGCAAAACGTCAGTAGTTTATATGCTTAAAGCAATTCTTGAAAAATCAGGTAATAAGGTTGGTGTTATTGGTACCATACAAAATATGGTAGGTGATAAGATTATTTCATCAAATAATACTACTCCGGGTGCATATGAGTTAAATGCATTATTAGCACAGATGGTTGACGAGGGCTGTCAGTATGCAGTTATGGAGGTTTCTTCACATGCTCTTGACCAAAAAAGGGTTCATAATCTAACTTTTGAAGTTGCTGCTTTTACAAACCTTACGCAAGACCATCTTGATTATCATTTGACAATGGAAAACTATTTCGTTGCGAAATCGAAATTATTTAAAATGAGCAAGACGGCCGTAGTGAATTTTGATGATGTTTACGGCAAAAAATTGATAGACAGTTTAACCGGTAAGGTAGTTTCATATTCTGTCAAGCAAGACATGTCAACCTATACAGCTAAAGAAATTTTCTATAAACCTGATTCTGTTAAGTACCAAATGGTTGGATATAATTTTATAAACAAAATACGCGTTGGCACAGGTGGTAAATTTACAGTTTACAATTCACTTTGTGCAGCAGCGTGTGCTATTGAACTTGGCATAGATATGTCGGTTATATCTTCGGCATTATTAGAAATGCACGGTGTTAAAGGTCGTGCTGAGGTAGTACCTACAAATCGCGATTTTACGGTAATAATTGATTATGCGCATACGCCTGATGGTCTTGAAAATATATTAAATACTTTTAAAGAATATCGCGAATGTCGTTTAGTGGTTGTTTTCGGTTGTGGCGGTGATCGTGATAAAACAAAACGTCCTATTATGGGTGAAATTGCGACACGACTTGCTGATTTTGTAATTATCACAAGCGATAATCCCAGAAGTGAAGACCCTATGTCTATAATTAATGATATAGTTTCGGGAATTAAAGATGGAAGAAAAAAATACAAAATTATTGAAAACAGGGAAGAAGCAGTAAAATTTGCGATTGCAACTGCAGGAAAAAATGATATAATTGTATTAGCCGGTAAGGGTCATGAAACCTATCAGATTTTAAGTACCGGTAAAATACATCTCGATGAGCGTGAAATCATCAGAGAATGTCTTGAGCAGTAAAGGAGTTTTACAAATGGAATTTTCACCGATTATTGCCGCTTTTATTGCATTTTTGGTATGCGCCATTTCGGGTAAAGTGGTAATACCTTATTTGCATAAACTAAAGTTTGGTCAAACAATACTTGATATAGGACCTAAGTGGCACGCTAGTAAGCAAGGCACCCCCACGATGGGTGGCGTTATGATTATTTTTGGCGTAATAGTCGGCATAATTGTTTCAATTATCGCATCCTTTATTTATGGTGGTGCCTTATTCACCAACTTTAAAATTGACGGACAAATTACAAAGTTTGTATCCGGTATTGTGTTGGCTTTGGGTATGGGTTTTATCGGATTTATCGACGATTATATTAAGGTTGTTAAAAAACGCAATTTAGGACTCACCGCAAGGCAAAAAACATTTCTTCAGTTTTTAGTTGCGGCTGGCTATCTATTAGCGCTGTGGTTATCGGGATATAATACTACATGGATTCCATTTATCGGTAACGTTACTGTTACAGAGGGTATTGGTTTAATTTTTTGGCCTATTTCACTTTTCTTTATTTATGGTTTCACTAACGCAGTAAATTTGACCGATGGTATTGATGGTTTAGCGTCAACCGTTACATTGGTTGTGTGTTGCGGTTTTATGTTGTCTGCGGGTTTCTTGCAAAATATCGGATACAACACTATCGCCGCCGCTGTTGCAGGCGGTTGTGCGGGCTTTGTTTTATGGAATGCTCATCCCGCAAAGGTATTTATGGGTGATACAGGTTCTATGTTCTTGGGTGGTGCAGTAGTAGCACTGTCTTATGGCGTAGGTTGCCCAATTTTATTGTTACTTATTGGTATTGTTTATTTGATTGAAGCTTTCTCGGTTATATTACAGGTTGTATATTTTAAAAAGACAAAGAAAAGACTCTTTAAAATGAGTCCTATACATCATCATTTTGAATTATCTGGTTGGTCCGAGGGGAAAATTGTTACAATTTTCTCTTTAGTGACTGTTATTACTTCGGCAATCGCAATTTTGCTTTTAATATAAATTTTTTTACTAGGAGATACTTATGGCTCGTAAGGTTAGTGAAGATAAACCAAATAAAATTAAACTAAGCCAAGGTAAAATAGATATTGCTTTTTTAAGCTTTGTTCTTATACTACTGACCATTGGTCTTGTTATGTTATTTTCTGCGAGCTATGCTTTTTCGTATACCTATTACGAAAACAGTTTTCATTTTATTTTAAGACAAACGATATTTGCGGCAGTTGGCTTAATTGCTATGTTTATTACTTCGAGAATTGATTATCATATTTACAAAAAATTCTCTTGGATTCTATATGCACTTTGTATTGCAATGCTGGCATTTCTTTTAATTATGCCGCCGATGATGCCTAATATGGATGTTAAACGTTGGCTGGCAATCGGCTCGTTCAGTTTTCAACCGTCGGAAATTGCAAAATTTTCAATTGTAGTGCTTTTTTCACATCTAATATCGGTAAATTATAAACTGATGGATAAATTTAAATTTATACTGTTTTTAGTGTTTTTATTGGCGGCTATTTGTGTTTTAGTTGTTTTGGAACCACATATATCGGCGACGCTTTTGATACTTCTTATAGGCGTTGTTTTAATGATTGTTGGTGGTCTTTCAGCTAAATATATAATCGGTGGTTCAGTAACCGTTGTAGCACTTGGACTAATTGCTTATTTTTCCGGCATAATCGGTTATGGTAGCGATCGTATTAAATATTGGATAGACCCGTGGGCAGATGCGTCGGGACTTGGCTATCAAACCATTCAGTCCTTGCTTGCGATCGGTTCAGGCGGCATTATGGGTAGAGGTATCGGTCAGTCACGCCAAAAATACCTTTGGGTACCCGAGCCACACAATGACTTCATTTTCTCAATAGTTTGTGAGGAACTTGGTCTTATTGGTGCAACGGTAATAATTTTACTTTTCTGTGCGCTTGTTTGGCGTGGGTTTACAATAGCGCTTAAAGCACCCGACAAGTTTGGCTCATTATTGGCAGTAGGTCTTACATTTCAGGTGGGATTACAAGCAATACTCAACATACTGGTTGTTACCAATACGTTACCTAATACCGGTATTAGTTTACCGTTCTTTAGTTACGGCGGCACTTCACTTGTTATTTTGTTGGCGCAGATGGGAATTGTGCTGTCAATATCACGTCAATCAAGTCTACAAAAATTATAATTTAAGGAGTCACATATGCATATTCTTTTTGCCGGAGGCGGTACTGCCGGACACATAAATCCTGCTTTGGCAATAGCAGGGTACGTAAAAGAAAAACATCCCGATGCTAAAATTAGTTATATTGGTACTGCCAATAAACTTGAGGCTAAACTTGTACCCGAATGCGGATATGATTTTTACACAATTGACGTTGCGGGTTTTCAGCGTAAATTAACCCCTAAAAATATCGCAAGAAACGTTTCTGCCGCCATTAAGGCAGTAACGTCATCAATAAAGGCTAAAAATATACTTAAAACCTTAAACCCCGACCTTGTAATTGGTACTGGCGGTTAC
This sequence comes from Clostridia bacterium, assembly GCA_017436255.1. Classification (GTDB taxonomy): domain Bacteria; phylum Bacillota; class Clostridia; order Oscillospirales; family Acutalibacteraceae; genus SIG565. The sequence continues at coordinate 30,284 of JAFSDK010000038.1, read as the reverse complement.
GTTAGTGGTCCTGTCTTGCGCGAGGCACAAAAACTTGGCATAAAAACAGCAATTCATGAGCAAAATGCATTTCCCGGAGTAACTACTAAGATGTTAGCACCGGGTGCCGATTGTGTAATGCTTGCTATGCCCGAGGCAGAAAAGCATCTTAATTTGAAGAATAAACCTGTAATTACAGGCAATCCTGTACGTCAGGCGCTACTTAACGTTTCACGTGAAGATGCAAGAAAGAAACTTGGCGTAGGGGATAAGCCGTTAATTTTATCGTTTGGCGGTAGCCTTGGTGCCCGTGCTATTAACGAGTCGGTTAGCCAGCTTATTAAATGGCATAATGGTAGTGGCAAATATCGTCATATTCATGGTACCGGCAAGGTTGGATATGAGGGTATGATGGCATCGCTTTCTGATATTAATCTTTCAAGTGATATTGAAGTTAGAGAATATATCTACGATATGGACGTTTGTATGGCTGCGGCCGATGTTGTGATTTGTCGTGCAGGCGCAATTACCCTTAGTGAATTACAGGCATGCGGAAAGGCTTCAATTTTGATTCCGTCACCTTATGTAGCAGAAAATCATCAATACCATAATGCTATGACCCTTAAAAATGTGGGGGCCGCAGAAATTATTGAAGAAAAAGATTTGAGCGGTGAAAGTTTAATTAAAATCTTTGAGAAACTTTCAAACGATAAAAACCTTATTGAACAAATGTGCTTAAATGCTAAAAAATCTGCAATTACTGATGCAAATGAGCGTATTTACGGCGTGATTTCTTCGCTTTTGGAAATAAAACAATAACATTTTTGAAAACTTCACATAGTATGAGAGTGAGATATTTAACTCTATATGTGAGGTGTTAATAAGTGTCAAAATTAGTGATTTCGGGTGGCAGAAAAATTGATGGCACCATTTTGGCACATGGTGCCAAAAATAGTGCATTACCACTTTTGGCGGCAACATTGTTGTGCAAAGGTGAAAGCGTATTACATAATTGTCCCAATTTATCTGACGTTGATGCTGCTATCAAGATTTTAAACTATCTTGGTTGCTACTGTAAACGAGAAGGTAATACCGTTACAGTTAATTCATCGGTAGTAACCAAAAATGAAATACCTGATGATCTTATGCGTGAGATGCGTTCATCAATTGTATTTTTAGGTGCTATAATCGGTCGCACGGGGGGCGCAATAGTCAGTAGTCCGGGCGGTTGTGAGTTGGGGCCAAGACCTATTGACCTACATATTTCGGCGCTAAAAAAAATGGGAGTAACAATTGAAGAAGAACACGGTTTCTTAAAATGTAGTGCTATCGATGGCATTATCGGTAATGATATTACGCTTCAGTTTCCAAGTGTAGGTGCTACCGAAAATATAATTCTTGCCGCTGTTTTAGCTAAGGGAGAAACGGTAATTCACAATGCGGCTAAAGAGCCTGAAATTGTTGATTTAGCCGAATTTCTTAACAAATGCGGCGCTAATATTTTTGGTGCAGGCAACGATACTGTACGAATTGTTGGCGTTGATAAAATAGGACCTGCCGAACATTATGTAATACCTGACCGTATTGAAGTGGCTACCTATCTTGCTGCGGCAGCAGTAACAGGTAGTAAGGTTAATGTTAAAAAGGTAAATCCTGAGCATATGAGAGCTACATTAAGTATTTTTAATGAGTGTGGTTGTGTTCTTTCTGTAGGGGATGAAGAAATTACTATTGAAAGAAATAAACGTTTGCTCTCGGTACCTATGATAAAAACCATGGTTTATCCCGGCTTTCCAACCGATGCCGGTCCACCAATTTTAACAATGTTGGCGCTTGCAGATTCGTCTACTTTATTTATTGAAAACATATTTCAAAACAGATTTAAATATATTGATGAATTAAAACGCCTAGGTGCAAAAATCAGAACCTACTCAAACGTAGCATTAGTTGAGAGTTGTAAAAAATTTATGGGCGCTAAAACGGCAGCCACTGACTTACGTGGAGGCGCCGCATTGGTTGTTGCGGCTTTGGCGGCAGAAGGTATTACCGAGATTGATAATGTTTATCATATTGACAGAGGTTATGAAAATATAGAAAGGTGCTTTAGTAATTTAGGTGCCGATATAAAAAGGGTATAGTAAAATGGAAATTAGGGAAGTTGATTCAAGAAATGAAAAAACGGCTAAGAAACACCGCAGTAAAGCACGTGCGGTGGTTTTTGCCATTTCTATTTTAATTTTAATTGCACTTGCGATAGGGATTTTATCCTACACAGTATTATTCCCCATAGAGCATATTAATGTTACAGGTAATACAATTTATATGTCAAAAGAGGTAATTGATTCTAGCAAGTTATCACTCGGGGACAAGTTGTACAGTATTTCACAAAAAGATATAGAGAATATTCTCACGCTTGACCTGCCATATATTAAATCGGTTGAGTTAAGAAGGAATATTTTCCCTGAAGCTACACTTGAAATTATTGTGACTGAAACGACTGACGTTTTTTGCTACGAACATAAAAGTATGTATTATACTGCTGATGAAGATAATAAAGTTCTTTCAAAGTTTACTACACAACCTGAAAGCACGACACTTATTAAGACTAATAAAAAATTAGATATTAATTTAGGTGAAAGTGTCTTAATGGATGAAAATGATTTTAAGAATGTTAAAATGATACATTCAAAATTATCTTCCGACGATTTATCAATAGGGTACATTGACATAAGTAATGAAAATAGCGTAAAAATTTTGATTGATAATAGATTTATTGTTGAGTTTGGAACTGTTAGCAATCTGGATGGAAAGATTGCACACCTGAATGGTATGGTTGATAAAATTATTGAAAAAAATGGAAAAGATACTATGGGACGCATAGATTTAAGTGCTTGGACAAATAAAAATCAACGTGCTTATTATGAGCCATGTAACATTTTTTAAAAAAATTACAATTTTGTAAATTTTACTATTGAAATTTGTAAACTATTGTGATATGATTTATATGTTAATATACGCAAAGTGTGTATTCATGCATTAAAATAAAGTTTAAGGTGGAGGAATTTAAGATGGCATTTGAAGTTTCAAATGAATTGGACGATGTTGTTCAAATTAAAGTTGTAGGTGTCGGCGGTGGCGGCGGTAACGCAGTAAACCGCATGGTTGATGCCGGTGTTCGTGGTGTTGAATTTATTGCGATAAATACAGATAAGGCAGCTCTATATCTTTCTAAAGCTTCACAAAAGGTTCAGATTGGTACCAAGTCTACCAATGGTATGGGTGCGGGCGCAAATCCTGATAAGGGTAGAACCGCTGCTGAGGAATCTAAGGATGAAATCAAGGCTGCTATTGGCAGTGCTGATATGATTTTTATTACCGCAGGTATGGGCGGTGGTACCGGTACTGGTGCTGCTCCTGTTGTTGCACAGATTGCTAAGGAACTTGGCATTCTTACTGTTGGTATTGTTACAAAGCCCTTCGGCTTTGAAGGTAAGAAGAGAATGACTCAGGCTGAAGCAGGTATTGCTGCATTACGTGAACACGTTGATAGCCTTGTAGTTATCCCTAATGACCGCTTAAAGTATGTTTCCGAGCAGAAGATTACCTTCAAAAATGCATTTGATATTGCTGATGACGTTCTTCGTCAGGGCGTACAGAGCATCTCTGAACTCATTAACGTTACTGCTCTTGTTAACCTCGACTTCGCAGATGTTAGCGCTATCATGACCGATGCCGGTTATGCTCATATGGGTGTTGGTGTTGCTACTGGTAGAGACAAGGCTGAACAGGCTGCTCGCGCTGCTATCACAAGCCCGCTTATCGAAACATCTATGGACAATGCTCGTGGCGTTATCATTAGCATTACAGGTTCTGAAGATATCGGTCTTGAAGAGGTTGAACTTGCTTCTTCTATCATCTCTGAAATGGCTCATCCTGATGCAACAATTATTTGGGGTGCTCAGCTTGATGAGACACTTGAGGATACTATCCGCGTAACAGTTGTTGCTACCGGTCTTGGTAATGAAAAGAAAGAAGAAAAGAAAGACTTTGTAAGTGAACTTATGTCTAACTCTTCTGAAGAAGATGATACATATACCGATACAATGAATGTACTTGATATCTTCAATAAATAATTTTTAAAGCAAAAACACCTGCTCAACAGAGCAGGTGTTTTTTTGTTGGAAGGATTAGCAGCAGCCGTTATTGTTGCAGTCACAACCATTGTTGTTACCACCGCAGCAGAATAAGATGAGTATTAAGATGATAATCCAGGTGCAGCCTCCGAAAGAATTAGAACACATTTGACAGACCTCCTTTCCACTTTATTACATACTATGCCGTCGCTTTAATTTTGTTACAGTGCGGTTTTTATTTTAAAAATAGTTTGACTTTCTTTGACTTTAGTGTATAATATAATTAAAGTCAGGAAAAGACAAAGAGGTGTAAATTATGAGAATGAGTGATTTAATTACCCAAAGAATTTTACAAATGTTGGATGAATCGGCAGATAATATTACCGAAATACAGCGCAATGAATTTGCCACCTTAATGGGTTGTGTACCTAGTCAGATAAATTATGTATTATCATCGCGTTTTACGCCCGAGCACGGTTATTTAATTGAGAGCCGCCGCGGTGGTGGCGGTTATATCAGAATCACGCGTGTTAAATTGAATCGTTCGTCGGCACTAATGCATATTATTAATTCAATAGGCGACAATATTGATTCTCTAACTGCGCGTATATTAATAGAAAACTGTTTGCAATCGGATATTATTTCGAGTGAAACGGCAAGGCTTTTAACAGCCGCTACATCTAATACAGTAATGCGAGGTATAGCACCTCACGTACAAGAATATTTGCGTGCGTCATTACTTAAACAGATGTTACTTACCTTGATATAAGTTTTTGGAGGGATTTTTATGAAGTGTGAAAACTGCGGTATTAATACCGCTACAACTCATATTAAGAAAGTTATAAACGGCGTTGTTACAGAGCAACATTTATGTCAAGCGTGCGCCGCAAAAACAGGGTATTCAACCTTTGGCAGTAATAGTTTAGCTAGTATGCTAGCCTCAGTATTCGGTGATGCTTCAAGTGCCTATTTATCACCGTCAACAAAGAAATGCGATCAATGTGGTTGTAGTTTTTCGGATATAGTTAACAGTGGGGTGGTAGGTTGTTCGAGTTGTTATACGGCATTTTACGACGAACTGTTACCATATTTAAAAAGAATACATGGTAGCGTGACTCATATCGGAAAAATACCTAACAGAGCGCCGCTAAGTGTTTTAAATGAAAAAACCGAAATTGAATTATTACGTGCCCAACTAAGTGACGTAATTATTAAAGAAGAATTTGAAAAAGCCGCTGAAATACGTGACAGAATAAGACAACTTGAAAGGCAGGGTGATAATAATGAGTAGTTGGTATACACAACATGGCAAAAATAGTGATGTAATAATTACTTCCCGCATACGTCTTGCCAGAAATATTTCAGGTATCCCTTTTAATTCGCGATTGAATGCTGAAGAACAAAAGCAGATTAAGGAACGTGTTAAATCAGCTATTTGTGATAGCAACACCCCATATGCAAAAACTTTAAAGTTTATAGATATGAATGACGTGCCTGAAAATGAATGTTATGCAATGGTTGAACGTCACATTATCAGTCCCGAATTTGCCCAAAACCGCCAAAATAAAGCCATAATCATTTCTGAAGATGAGTCGGTTTGTGTGATGATTGGCGAAGAGGACCATATAAGAATTCAAGTGCTGTATAGTGGTTTAGAACTTGAAAAAGCGTATGATATTGCAGAACGAATAGATTCATTTTTAGGAGATACACTTCATTTCGCATTTGATGAAAAGTTAGGATATCTTACGCAGTGCCCAACCAATCTAGGCACGGGCCTTAGGGCATCTGTAATGTTGCATTTACCTTTACTTGAGTCAACAAGGGAGATATCGTTAATTGCTGATTCAGTAAGCAAAATTGGTTTTACGGTACGTGGAATGTATGGTGAAGGCACTGAATCTGCAGCATCACTTTATCAACTTTCTAATCAGATTACATTGGGCATTTCCGAAAGAGATGCTTTAAAAAATCTTACGGCAATAACAATGCAAATTGTGGAAAAAGAATTATCGTTAAGAAACTCCGCAAATAGAACTTTACTTGAGGATAAGATTTGCAGAGCGTACGGAATTCTAAAAAATGCACGCGTCATCAGTACAAAAGAAATGATGCAACTTACTTCAATGATTAAACTTGGAATCAGTATGGGCATAATTGATATTGATAGTTCTGTACCGATTCGCATATTGATAGAATGTCAACCGCATAGCTTGATGCGCAAATGTGGAATTTGTGATGCGGATGAGCGCGACATTAATCGTGCAATTACTATACGAAATTTATTAGAATAAGGTGATTTGATGAAATATAATTTCAATGGTTTCACTCCCAAAGCCAGTGAAGCCATAAATCAAGCAATAAATTCTGCTGAATTATTTGGGCACACATACATTGGTAGTGAACATTTGCTTTTAGGTCTTTTAAAGGTAGGTTCTTCGGTTGCGGCAGCAGTTATGAATAAAAATGGCGTAACCGCTCAAAAGATTGAGGAGCAAATTAAAGAAGCAATAGGTATAGGTACACCTACTGCGTTAACCCCTGACCACCTGACACCAAGGGCTAAAAAGGTTATTGAGGTTGCGGTTAGCGGTTCTAAAAATCTTAATAAAAAATTGGTTGGTACCGAGCATATTCTTATTGCGCTTTTAAGTGATGTTGATAATTATGCAATACGTTTTTTAAAAAAACTTAACGTTGATATTGCTTTTTTAACTACGGCTGCATTTAAGGCCTCGGGAATTGACGTTGAGTATAATAAAAACGATGTGAATTCATATATGAATAATAGTTCTAAAGACAATATTCAAAAATCTGATGGAGTGCTTTCAAAGTTTAGTCACGACCTAACTGCTGCGGCAAAAAATGGTAAATTAGACCCGGTTATTGGAAGAAATGATGAGATTGATAGGGTGCTGCAGATTCTCTGTCGTAGGACAAAAAACAACCCTTGCCTTATCGGTGAACCGGGTGTTGGTAAAACCGCTATTGCTGAGGGGTTAGCGCTTAAAATTTCAAATGGAGATGTGCCGGATATTCTTAAAAATAAAAAGATATTTGCGCTTGATTTAACCGGTATGGTTGCAGGTACAAAATACCGAGGTGACTTTGAAGAGCGCATCAAAGCGGTAATAGAAGAAGCGACTGCATCACAAGATATTATCTTGTTTATTGATGAGGTACACAACATTATTGGTGCAGGCGCCGCGGAAGGTGCTACTGATGCTGCCAATATTTTAAAACCATATTTAGCGCGTGGCGAATTGCAACTTATCGGTGCCACAACTATAACGGAATATCGGAAGAATATCGAAAAAGATTCGGCACTTGAAAGACGTTTTCAACCTGTGAATGTAGGCGAGCCGAGCGAAGAAGATGCAATTCTTATTCTTAATGGCTTAAAAGATAGATATGAGGCACATCACGGAGTGAGGATAACCGAACAGGCAATAGAGGCTGCTGTGAAACTTTCGGCACGCTATATTACAGACAGATTTTTGCCCGATAAAGCTATAGACCTAATTGACGAGGCGGGTTCACGGGTGCGTTTGCGCAATACTAAACAACCGGATAAAATTAAAGAATTAGAGAATAAACTTGCATCGCTTGAGGAAGAAAAAAATGCTGCCATAGAGTCGCAAGATTTTGAAGCAGCAGCAAAATATAGAGATAACGAAAAAAAGTTACGGCATGAACTTAATGAGCAAAAAGAAATTTGGCAGAACGAAAACGACCATTTTAAAGGTTCAGTAGGTGAAAATGATATTGCCGAAATCGTATCTGATTGGACTGGTGTACCGGTTACACAATTGACCGAGCAGGAGAGTGCACGTCTTCTTAAAATGGAGGATGTATTGCACGCAAGAATTGTTGGTCAAAATGAAGCGGTAACTTCACTGTCAAAGGCTATTAGGCGTGGTAGAGTAGGTCTTAAAGACCCTAACAGACCAATAGGTTCGTTTATTTTCTTAGGACCCACCGGTGTAGGAAAAACCGAACTTTGCAAGTCACTTGCCGAGGCGCTTTTTGGTACTGAAAACGCCATGATAAGACTTGATATGTCAGAGTATATGGAAAAGCATACGGTGTCTAGACTTATAGGTTCGCCACCCGGATACGTCGGATTTGACGAGGGTGGTCAACTGACCGAAAAGGTTAGAAGAAATCCGTATTCCGTAGTTCTGTTTGATGAAATTGAAAAGGCGCATCCGGATGTATTTAACATTTTATTACAGATACTTGATGACGGCATTTTAACCGATTCTCAAGGACGCAAGGTTAATTTCAAAAATACTATAGTGATTATGACCTCTAATATTGGCGCACGACTTATTACCGAGAAAAAGCAGGCGTTTGGATTTAATGCGGGAGATAGTGACGTTGAGAAGGATTATAACTCTATTAAGGATTTGGTGGTTGGTGAACTTAAAAAAGTCTTTAGACCTGAATTTTTAAATCGTATTGACGATACTATTGTGTTTAAAAAATTGAATACGGAAGAAATTAAAACTATTGCGGGTAAAATGCTTAATTCACTTGTCATTAAGTTAAAAAATTTGGGAATTGATATTACCTTTGATGATTCGGTAACCCAGCAGGTTGCTACCGTGGGTTTTGACGCGACCTATGGCGCAAGACCGCTTAGACGCGAAATTCAAAACAGTATTGAAGACTTAATTAGCGAGCGAATTCTTGATGGCTCTATTAAGGGTGGAGATACCCTTAGATGCAGCTATAAAAACGGCGAATATGTGTTTTCTTAAAGAATAAAGAGATGCAGTAGCATCTCTTTATTTATTACTTGAATTATTTATTTAAAAATAGTATAATTAATGTATGTTTATAAATATTTACCAAATAATATGTTTGGAGGAATGTTTATGAACGAAAACAACAATGAAAACAATTCAGTTGAAACCGACATTGATAAGATTAAAGAAATGGGTTCGCTGACAATTGGCAGGGGTAAACACAATATTTTTTGTCTTACAATTGTTGGCGAAATTGAGGGTCATACAGCTTTACCTGAGCAAAATAAAACCACTAAATACGAACACGTAATACCGCAACTTGTTGCTATTGAACAGGATAACTATATTGAGGGTTTACTCATTATTCTCAATACGGTTGGCGGTGACGTTGAAGCGGGACTTGCCATTGCGGAACTGATAGCGGGTATGAAGAAACCCACTGTATCTTTGGTGCTTGGTGGCGGTCATTCAATCGGTGTGCCGCTTGCGGTGGCTTCTAAAAAGTCGTTTATCGTACCGTCGGCTACAATGACCATTCATCCTGTAAGAATGAACGGTTTGGTCTTGGGTGTTCCACAGATGCTAAATCATTTTGAGCGTATGCAGGAACGCATCACTGATTTTGTAACGTCAAATTCAAAAATTTCTTCCGAGCGTTTTACGGAACTTATGATGAATACAGGCGAGCTTGTAACAGACGTAGGATCTGTGCTTAATGGGGAAAAGGCGGTTAAAGAAGGTCTTATCGATAAACTTGGTAATTTATCGGATGTAATTGAATGCTTAAATAATATGATTGAAAATAAGGACTAACGTCCTTATTTACATAGGGATAATAAAGTAGGGGGATTTTAAAATGGCTACTAAAAAGTCTACTTCAAAAAAGAAAACTTCAAGCAAGTCGCAAGCAAAAACTATTACTTCGTCGGCTGCACGACACATAACTTCAATTATATGTTTTGCGGCTGCTGTATTTACGCTGTGTGTTGTACTTATACCTGGCGAAAACGTTTGGAGATTCTTACATAATTTTTCATTTGGTTTGTTTGGTTGGTTGGCATATTTTTATCCATTACTTCTTGGGTTTATTGCCGTTATGTATGCGCTTGATAAATTTCAAGGTACCGCATTTGCCAGAACGTTTGAAGCTATAGGTATTGCACTTTTTGCCGGTGCCCTTACCGACCTGTTTATTAAAAATAATGGGGAAACCTTTGGTAAACATTTAAGTATGTCTTACCAGGCAGGAATTAACATTAAAGGTAGCGGTTTCTTAGGTGCTCTTTTAGGAAGACCTATTGAATTGTTGTTTGGTAATACGGGTGCTGTTATAACTGTAATTTTAATTTTATTTGTATTGGTTATGATTTTGACAGGCACCACCTTGATTAGCTTTTTTAAGACCCTTTCAAAACCTGTTAAAAAAATCAAAGAACATGCGGACGATGTTTTTGTTGAACAAGAGAACAATCAAAACGTTGTGGCTGCTGCTAAACGCAGAAGCGAAGTCGATATTTCGGTTGATGATATTCCTGAAACGAGAACTGTTAATACCGTTTCATTAAATGAACGTCAGAAAAAAGTTGTTGAAACCTATAATGGTGTAGAAAATGATAATGCGCCACCTGAGGATAATGAGCAAATTGACGAAGCGCTCGAAGAAGCTAAGTCAGAGAAAAAAATTCAACGTAAAGAACGTTTAGGCAAAGAACAGGAAGAACAATTAGTTGCTGAGTTTGATGAAGAACAGAAAAAATCAACAATGATAATAACCGAAAATGAAGGTTATAAGTTCCCGCCCATATCACTCCTTAAACCGCCCGTGTTTGAAAATACGGCGGCTACTGAAAACGACCTTGATACTACGGCGGCACATTTAGTTGATACTTTACGCAGTTTTGGTGTTGAGACAAGAATTGTTGATATAAGCCGTGGTCCAACTGTTACGCGTTACGAGTTACAGCCTTGTGCCGGTGTTAAAATCAGCAAGATTACAAATCTGGCTGATGATATAGCACTTAATCTTGCTACCGCAGGCGTTCGCATTGAGGCACCAATTCCTAATAAGGCGGCAGTTGGTATTGAAGTTCCTAACAAGTCAAGCAATGTTGTGGGTGTACGCGAGATTATTGATTCACCCATGTTTACAGGTTCAAAAAGCAAATTAACGGTTGCTTTGGGACGTGATATTGCAGGTAATGCCGTTGTTACCGATATTGCCAAAATGCCACACGGACTTATTGCAGGTGCTACAGGCTCTGGTAAATCGGTTTGTATAAACTCTATTATTATGAGTATTCTGTACAAGGCAAGTCCCGAAGAGGTTAAACTTTTGATGATTGACCCCAAGGTTGTAGAACTTGGTGTTTATAATGGTATACCGCATTTGCTTGTTCCCGTTGTTACCGATCCGAGAAAAGCCGCAGGTGCTTTAGGTTGGGCAGTAACCGAGATGGAGCAAAGATATGCTATGTTCGCGCAAAATGGTGTGAGGGATTTAGCAGGATTTAATAAACTTGCCGAAAGTAATCCTGAGTTAGAACTTAATAAAATGCCACAAATCGTTATTATTATCGACGAGTTAGCGGACCTAATGATGACTGCACCGGGCGAGGTTGAAGATTCAATCAACCGTATAGCCGCAAAAGCACGTGCTGCCGGTATGCATTTGCTTATTGCTACACAACGTCCATCGGTTGATGTTGTAACGGGTGTAATTAAGGCAAATATTCCTACTCGTATCGCTTTTGCCGTTTCAAGTCAGGTTGATAGCCGTACTATACTTGATAGCGCGGGTGCTGAAAAACTTCTTGGACGCGGTGATATGTTATTTAATCCTATTGGTTCTTCTAAACCTAACCGTCTACAAGGTTGTTTTGTAAGTGATGAAGAGGTTGAGGCGGTTGTTGACTACATAAAGAGTGACCATTCAAGTGAATATGATGAAGACGTTATGCAGGAAATTGAACGTCAGGCAGCAATTGAAAAGAAAAACAAAACAGGTGTTGCCGAGCCTAACCTTGATGATGACGACCCCATGCTTAATGCCGCCATTGAAACGGTGGTTGAACTTGGTCAAGCGTCTACTTCAATGTTGCAACGCAAACTTAAACTCGGATATGCGCGTGCCGCCAGACTTATTGACGTTATGGAAGAACGCGGTGTGGTTGGACCTTACGAAGGTTCAAAACCGAGACAGGTGCTTATGACCAAAGAGATGCTTCTTGAAATGCAGGCCGGTGAAGAATAATGGCATCTCTTATTAAACTTACTAAAAAGCAAAAAATAATTTTAGTTGTAATTGCCGTTTTGTTGCTTACGGTTGTTACGGCCGTTAAGAATATCAACAAAACGACATCTCAAAATGATTTTGTTGAATTTATAAGCGTAGGGCAGGGTGATAGTACTCTGATTTACAGTGATGGTTATGCAGCACTTATTGACGCCGGTACGCCAATGTCTGCGACGGCAATTTCAAAAACCCTTAAAAGTTATAATATTGATACTTTAGACGTTATGATTCTGTCGCATCCGCATGATGACCATATTGGTAGTGCAGAATTTTTACTCGATGAGTTTAATGTTGAAAACATTGTTTTTTCGGACGTTTTGCCGAGTGATGACGATAATGCTACGGCACTCAAAAATATTAAAGACACAGCAGAGTATTTAAATATTAAGTGTCATTATGCTACTGAGGGCATGGTTATAAATATTGGTAACTTTAAACTTACCGTTTTGTTAAGCGATGAAAAAGCAGAGGATGAAAACAATATGTCAATCGTCCTTATGGCAGAAAATGGTGGCAGTAAATTTTTGTTTACAGGTGATGCAGAGCAGGTGACAGAGCGCAAACTGATTGACCAAAATATCAATTTTGATTGTGATGTATTAAAGGTTGGTCATCATGGTAGTCGTACCTCTACTTCGCAAGAATTTTTAAATGTAGCCACACCGAGATATTCGGTTATATCTTGCGGTAAAGATAACAGTTATGGACATCCGCATGATGTTGTAGTAAAGCGCTTACAAAATATCGGTACTACAATATTAAGGACCGACCGTTTAGGCAATATAACTTTTAAGATTATTGATGGAAAAATAGTAAAAGAATAGTGTGAAACAATGAAGGTAAGTAAGTCAGTTAAATCAAACTTTTTCTTCTTTTTGGCGTCAATAATTTGGGGCTTTGCGTTTGTTGCTCAGTGTGATGCGGGTGACAGTATAAATATTTTTTTGTTAATAGCATTTAGATATATTTTAGGCTCTGCTTCACTTATTCCTATAATTCTTTTGTATGAGAATCGCAAAGAAAAAAAGGAATCGAAAAAAGCAAATAACAAGGAAACAATTATTGGTGGTGCTATATGTGGTACCATATTGTTTATTGCTTCGGCATTGCAACAGTGGGGAATTAATGTAAATCCTAATGCGGGCAAGGCGGGATTTATAACGGGAACATACACTGTTCTGGTGCCAATAATATGTTTAATACTTTTTAGAAAAAAAACAGGAATAAACGTTCTGCTTGGTGCTATATGTGCAGTTATTGGTTTGTATCTTTTAAGTGTACAAAATGGGATAGGAAATATTGGCTTTGCCGATATCGTATTGTTTATTGGTGCAATATTCTGGGCATTTCATATTATCACCATTGATAGATTTATTGATAAGGTTAGCCCTATTAAATTTTCAAGCGTGCAGTTTTTGGTTTGCGGTCTATGGGGACTAATTTGTATGATAATAACAGGCAATTTAGATATTTCTGTTATAATTTCACAGATTGAAATCAACATAATGCCGTTGCTTTATATGGGAATTTGCTCGTCGGGCATTGCATACACTTGTCAGGTTTTAGGGCAAAGAGATGCCGATCCAACATACTCAGCCATTATACTTTCAACCGAATCGGTTTTTGCTGCAGTAGGTGGTGTGCTGTTTGGCATTGATAAGGGTATGAATTTACGTTCCTACATTGGTTGTGCAGTTATATTTATTGGTATAGTTTTATCACAAATTTCATTTGATAAAAAAAATAAAAAGGAATAGTCAAGCGACTATTCCTTTTTATTATTTTTCAATAATTTCATTTCTTTGTCTGAAAAGAAGTGAAATGCACCAAATACCTGCAAGTGCGATAACCGTATAAATGATTCGCGCGAGTAGTGCATCGCTGCCGCCGAAAATCCAAGCAACAATGTCAAACTGGAAGATACCGATGCTTCCCCAGTTAATTGCACCAAGGATTACTAAAATTAGGCAAATGCGGTCTAACATAATATCAACTCCTTTGTTAGTATTTTGCAACAATATGAGTTAAATATACATAATACCGCTTGAAAAATTATTTAGATTTTTTATCAATTATATTTTGGTAACGCTCGTATGCTTTCTCAACGGCCTGTTCCCAAGTGAAGTATATATTGTTGGATGCTGCTTTTCCAAGTTTTTCAAACAAACCCTCCGTATTAATTACCTTAGCCAGCGTATACGCCAAACTGTTTGGTGTTTCATCAATCAAAACACCATCAACGCCATCTGTTATACCTTCGCTGGCGCAACTTCCTTTAACTAGTAGGGCTGCACAATCACATGCGGCAGCCTCCTTGACAACAAGTCCCGAAGTATCGTATGTTGAAGGGAAAAGAAGCATATCTATGCAACTGTAAATTGCGCGTAACTTTTCACGGTCATAAATTGGTCCGGTAAATTCAACGTAAGCAGATAAGCCTAAATAATTTGAGTATTGTTCAATTGCGGCGCGGTCCGGACCACCACCAATAAACAACATTTTAAATTTGTATCCATCATTTTTAAGTAGTTTCAGTCCATCAAGAATTAGTTTAATGTTTTTATACCACATCATACGTCCGCAAAATGCAAATACGGGCGTAGTTTCGTCAATTTTATAGATTCGCCTGATGTCATTAATTGCACCGATACTAGATTTGCCTTTTTTGAAATCAGTGCCGTTAGGCATAACGTGTACGTTACCCTTATAGCCGAGATTTCTAAGACTTTCAATCGAGCCATGAGATACACACCAAACTTCATCGGAATAATTTATGTTGTTAAGAATGAACTTTTTAGATATGGTATTAAACTGTTCGTTGTGCACAAAATTGTCAATATCAATATCAAACTTAGTGTGGTATGTAAAAACTATGGGCGTTTTTTTTCCGGCAATATAGTGAGAAAGCAAACCTGAAGCAAACGGACAGTGATTGTGCAGTATATCAAACCCTTTGCTTTTTAATTCTAGTATTGAAGCGGGTGAGAAGGGGTTACCAACACGGTATGGCATTTTGCCCCTGAATTTAACCGAAGAATATCTGTAAACTTCGTATGGATAGTTGTCTATAACGTGTGGATATTCAGGGGTTATAACGGTTGGCGTACCGTAATTGGCAGCAATAATATCCGCATAGTTTTTAACACAGTTAGCAACACCATCAATAGTGGGCGGGAAAGAATCATTAAGTAAACCAATTTTTAAATTCATGAAAATCACCAGAGTTATTTTACCATAAAATCGGTAAAAAATCAATTCATAAGTAAAAGACAGAGCAATATATATTGCTCTGTCTTTTGTGCTATAAAATTTATTTCATGCTATTTTCGTAAGATTCGATCATCTTCTTAACCATCTGTCCACCGATTGAGCCGGCCTGCTTAGATGTTAAATCGCCGTTGTAACCCTGCTTAAGGTTTACGCCTACCTCCCTTGATGTTCCCGAGTGTTATTAAAATGCCATTAAAAAATAAATACATAGGCTAATCGAACCACTATAATAACACTTCATTTTTTGACGGTATTGTTGCAAAACTTTTCAAAATCAGATAGGCTATAGTATAGTTGTTAAAAATGAGACTGTATTTATGGCCACTTATAGAAACTATCTTAACTTTTGATGAAAACACACTAAAACTTGAAATTATGGCAAGAGAAGTAAAGAATTCGTTCATATATTAATCTTATTGAATGAGCGATTTGTTATTTTATAAATATCTTTTTCAGTAAAGTTGTATAAATGTAATTCAGAAATGGTTGCTTCGAATTGCAATCCATAGTTTTTATCTTTTTTGCAATATGGGGCCTTTATTGTCGCAGTGAAAAATTCCAAATCAATGTAATACACACATTGATTTGGAATTTTTTATTTTTTTAGTTTAACCCTGACACTAGTTGTCAGGGTTAAGTTTTAAACTGTGTTCAAGAAAGGAGGGAGTACGAATGGGAACTGCTGAACGAAGGACAGAAATAATGCGTGTACTGTGCCGGAGAAGACACGAAACAATTTCAAATTTAGCAGAAGAGTTCGGCGTTTCCACAAGAACGATTTTGCGAGATATAGAAGTACTAAGTGTTATGGAACCTATCTATACCCAGTGTGGTAGATATGGAGGAGTTTTTGTCACAGACGATTATTCAATGAGCAGAATGTATATGACCGATAAAGAATTATCTGTATTACATAAATTATCTAAATTCGCAGATGAAAAAGCTGTATGTAATCTGAGTATGGAAGAAAACAATTTGCTGAAGTTTATTATCTCGCAATATACAAAACAAAAAAATTGAAAGGAAATTTATTATGAGACAAAAGGAAAAAGAATTATTTAAAAGTTTATGTAGTTTCAAGGAGATGGATTTTGACGAGAGTTTGCTTGATGCTGCCACACCTACAGTTTTGGGACACTTGTTCTTTAACCGTATGCAGGCAGTAGCCTATGGAATCCTTAAGAAACATGGCTTGTTAGGTAAGGTAAATCGAGAATTTAGAAATTCTCTTAAGGGTGCGTCTATGCAAAGCATCGAAAAAAACAACAGCTTTTTTCAGTGTGTTGAATTTGTGGAGAAGGCACTTTCCAGTTGTGAATGCAAATATGCGATGTTAAAAGGTGCCTATCTCTGTAAAGCATATCCAGAAGGTTATAGAACTTCAAATGATATTGATTTGCTTGTACACCCTAAGGATGTTACAGAGGTGGGAAATGCATTGCTTGTTGCCGGATTTAAACAGGGCAATGTTCGCAACGGTAAATTCGAAGCTGCAACACGCAAGGAAATAATTGAATCTAAAATGATGCGCGGAGAGACCGTACCGTATATTAAGGAAACTAATCTTCCCGGAATGCAGTTTTTGGAGGTTGATATTAATTTCTCGTTGGATTACAAACCGGGAGATACAGATCTTCTTGAAGAGATGATGAATAACACGCTGTTTGTGAAGTTGGGGGATTTCAGAGTTCGCACTTTGAGAGCAGATGATTTCTTTGTTCATTTGTGCAGTCATCTTTATAAGGAAGCTACAACTCTGCCGTGGGTGGAAATGATGCGCGATATGACTTTGTACAAATATTGCGATATTTATATGCTTCTTAACGATGCTGACGAGAAATATGTTGATTCCATTTTTGACAGAGCAGAGAAGCTTAGTATGGAAAAAGTTTGCGCATTCGCTGTATTGCATACGGCAGAATTGTTTAACTTTAGAAATCAGTATGCAATAGAAGTTGCTACAAAAGCATTGGGTTATGATTTGGATTTTGTTCACAGAATTATTTCTCCAAAGGATAAAAAGGAATTGGTTTTTACGGAACGCAATATTCTAGAACGCTTTTTTGCAGATAACAGAAAGGCACTTTTGGAGGAGGTGAATCATAGTGAAGACTCTAAATATGAGACCTAATAATACACCGGGATTTTTATTTACCTTTTGTGGACTTGATGGCTGTGGTAAAAGCACAATGTTAACCAGGCTTGAAAAGGAATTGGGAGAAAAGTTTCAAACCTTCAAGACAAAACAACCTACCAATGCGGTTCGAGAATCAGATATTTTTAGAACCTATATGGATAATCCTGACCATGATGCTTACGACTATAGAAGTTTGTCACTTTTGGCGGCCAGTGATCGTTTGCAGCATGTTAATAAAGTTATTGAACCGCAGATGGCACAGGGTAATGTTGTTATCAGTGATAGATATTTTTATTCCTGTCTTGCTAATTTACGTGCACGTGGTTTTGAAAACGACCAGTGGATTTATGAGATTGCTGAGTCAGTTGTTAAACCGGATGTTGCATTCTTTTTTGATGTTCCGGTTGAAACCGCTGTAAAACGTGTAAGGAGCCGTATCGAAGAGAAGGACAGATATATTGATATGGAACTCCAACATAAGCTTAGAGATGAATATATTAAAATTTGCAGAGCGAATAACGGTGTATTGATATCTACTGAAATGCCTATTGAGGAATGTTATGCAATTGTAAAAAGAGAAGTGGAAAGGGTGATGAATAAATGAATATCGAAACTAAGGTAAAGGAAATTTTATGCGAACTCAGTGGCGAAGAAACCGTTGAAAATACTGACCATTTACAAGGAGATCTTGCACTTGACAGTCTTATGATGGTAACTATGCTTGTTGAAATAGAAGAAGCTTTTGATATTGAATTAGACGAAGCAGACATGAATCCTTTTGATCTTGGCACTGTACAAAATGTTATTGATATGGTTGCTAAATATTGCGGTGATGAAAATGAATAAGCATGTTGAATTACCATTGATAGAACCGTTGTATCAAACTTATCACTACCAAGGACCGGGAACTGCTATTATAGGAAACAATCAGTCTGTGCGTAATTGGTATCTCAATCAGGTGATGAATCTTACATGCAGCAAAAAATTCTTAACTGGTTTCACAACACCTCAAATAACTATTGCAGGCTCATCGTGGTCTGTTAACCCGTATTTAGATAGATATTGGTTATCTTCAGAATTTACAAACGGTTATATTAACCCGATCATACGCCAAATGCTCGATAAGGGCTTTTATGTTGCTTTCGGCCGTGTAGATGATTTTTATATAAAAGGAAAAAGCTGGTATAAAGAACGTCATTTTAGCCACGACGGTTTAATTTGTGGATATGACCAAAACGATAAAACCTATTGTGTTTATGCCTATGACAGTAATTGGATCTATCAAAAGTTTTGGGTGTCACAAAAAGACTTTAATGCAGGAAGAGTTGCAATGCGAAAAAAGGGCATTTTTAGCCGTTTCTGTGGATTAAAGGTAAAGGGGGATAAAATCGAATTTTCCCCTAAGATTGCTTGCCAAAAGATTAAAGAATATCTTGATTCGGATTTAAAAAAACATCCGTTTGATGAAGAGGGCAATGCTTATGGTTTAGTAGTTCATGAGTATATTGCAGAATATGTGACGAAGCTTTATAACGGAGATATCCCTTATGAACGAATGGATAGGCGTGTGTTCCGCTTGATTTGGGAACATAAAAAGGCAATGCTTGAGAGAATAGTATGTATCGAACAATGCTTGAATTTGACGGATGAGATTAGTGAGCAGTATAAGAGCGTAGTTTCTGATGCGGATATGATGCGTATGTTGTATGCTTCGCATCATATGAAACGCAGGGATTCTGTTTTGCCAATTATTAAGAAGAAACTTTTAAATTTGGCCGACAAAGAAAAATATTTACTAACATTGCTTGTTGATAAAGCAGAAAAGGAGCTTGAAAATGAAACTGTGGAAGTATCTCAAAAATAAAATGCAGTTAAATCTGCAACAGGAAATCTGTGAGAACGATGTTTCAATGACATTTGAAGAGGTGATAGTTTTTACAGAAGAATTTTCAAAAAGGTTGAAGGGTATTAAGTGTTGCGCTATTTTATGTCAGTCTGAGATCGCAACGAGTATGGCGCTGCTTAGCTGTTTTGCGGCAGGTGTGACAGCGTTACCGTTGTCGCAAAGATACGGTGAGCTACATTGTAATAAAATTTTAGACGCCATTAGCCCGGACGCTGTAATTACCGATCAGGATGGGGATTTTCATATTATTTATATTAAGGATTCCGTTTACAAGGAACCATGTATTCATCCCGCATTGATTATGTGTACATCTGGAACAACAGGAGTGCCAAAGGGTGCAATGTTGACTGAATCCAATGTAATGACAAATGTATCTGATATTGCTCTTTATTTTGGTATGGAAAAGTCAGACACAATATTGATTTCAAGACCCTTGTATCACTGTGCGGTCCTTACAGGAGAGTTTTTAACCGCTCTTGTAAAAGGAGTAAAAATTCGTTTTTATTCCGGCACGTTTAATCCAGCGATTGTTCTTAAGATGTTGAAAATATACGGTATAACCGCTTTTTGCGGAACGCCCACGTTGCTTTCTATGATGGCGCGATTTAAAAGGGAAACGGATAATGATTTTTTGCGTCATATTTGTATCAGCGGCGAATGCATGAGCATGGAAACAGGTCTACATATATCCGAAGCGTTTCCAAATGCGGATGTATATCATATCTACGGTCTTACAGAAGCGTGTCCGAGAGTTTCATATCTGCCACCAAATAAATTCAGAGAACACGCTGATTGTGTGGGTGTGCCGTTGCGTTCGATTTCTTTAAAGATTCTTTCCCCTGATGGTTTTCCGGTTAATGCGAATGAAATCGGTACACTGTGGGTAAAAGGCGATAATGTTATGGCAGGTTATTACAACAATCCCGAAAAGACTTCGGAAGTGTTAAAGGATGGCTGGTTGTGTACCGGTGATTTAGCTCTGTTTACTGAGGAAGGCTTGTTAAAGATTAAAGGACGCAGCGACGATCTGATTATAAAAGCGGGAATGAATATTTATCCGCAGGAGATTGAAAGTGCGCTAAAACTTGACTATCGTGTAAAGGACGTCTTTGTTCGCGGCTATACGGATGATAAATTAGGTGTACAGATTGAACTTAATATCACAGGTGATTTCTCTGATGTTTCTGAAGTGAAGGATATTTGCCGGTGCAATCTTTCGACATATCAAATACCCGCACGAATCAATCTGTTAGATGAAATACCAAAAAACGGTTCCGGAAAAATCATCAGGAGGAAAATGCTATGACTGAACTTGAAAAGAAATTACTGCTCACAGAAGATGAGTATGACTATCTGATGGAACACTTGGGCTATGAGAGTCCATTGATTCAAAAGCCCCTCACCACGCAGGTCAATTACTACTTTGACACCGACGACTTCTCGATGAACAGTCAGGACACGACCTGCCGAATCCGCTTGAAAGACGGAAAGTATAAGGCAACGATGAAAAAGCACGCATCGGGCGGCGATCAGAGTACGGAAACCGAAATGGAAATCCGCAATGGACTTGAAAGCAATGCGTTTACCGATATGGGCTTGAAACTTCAAGGTGAACTTGTTACCCAACGTTTCGTTGTGCTCAAGGATGCCCACTGCGAAGCTGTACTTGACAAGAATGAGTATCTCGGACACAAAGACTTTGAGCTTGAAATCGAGTATGCGCCCGAACACGAAAAGGATGCGCAGGTGATCTTGAACATTTTCAAAGATATGCTTACACGTCGCAAGTGCTTTCTTGCTTACAAGGAAAGCCTTAAGGAAGTACCTGACGTTCCAAGCAAATCGAGCAGATTCTTTGAGAGAATGAGTAGTACAAAAGCTACCTCTCAAGCACCTGCTTTCCATGCTTCAAAGAACTATAACAGAACATTCGATTATTTGGATCCCGACGATTATATGCACGACTACTTCGACTCAATGATGCCCGGTGAAAGCGTGTGTATGTCTTGTGGGAACTTCGACGGTTACTCGTGTCAGTCCCCATCCGGTTCTTGTTATTACGAGCACTATTAAAAAACTTTTTTAACTATGACACTAACTGTCGTGGTTAACATTTATACTACAGCCATAGTCGTAATGCAGTAGTGCGCAGACTGTAAAACGACTTATATTATGTATATCCTATGGAACAAAGTGACACCGGATAACCATTGGATTTTACAGTGCTCTGAACAGGAGGTGATAAATATAAAGAGCAGCAAAAATGACTACCAATATAATGCGATCTTAAAAGAAATAAAATATCTTCGAGGTATGAGCGATTTTATTATCGACAGAAGGAATAGTAACCGATATCGTATTATGGTAAAGGAATCAGTTGGGAATACAGCCTACTGTTTTAGCACACCAATATACAATATCAAAACAAAAACTTTGGTTCAGACAAATTTCACAACAAATAAAACCGGAGCAGTATTCAAAGGTACAAACGGACTAATCTCAGTTAATCAAAATCATTGCATTTTTGAAAACAATGATGGAAGATGTACGATTACTATGTCGGAAGTGCCTGAAATATATAAAAAAGATACTGCTTCCAAGTCAAATGTTATTATCACTCCGACCTTATGTGGCTTGCGTTTTACAGTGAAAGGAAACAGTTTTCAATTACAGCTTAGATCGGAGGCAAAGCAAGATAGCATAAGATCTAATTCCTTGTGTTTCTCTGTAATGAAAGAAAAATTTAAGCCATTTCTTTCCGTTGCAAGTTTATATGCACGAGATGAAAAGAACAAGGTTTTACCGGTTGAAATAAAGTATTTGGATAAAGGCAATCAAACCTATGACATTTCCCTGTTTCATTCCGGGAAAAATGGATCTCTTATATTCGAAGTGAATTTATATGAACCTAAATTGTTTCAAGATACAACCGTAGAAAGTGCTCATCCTGACGTTAACAATGCATACGGTGCGGTTGGCTTTATCGGAAAAACAAAGGAGTTTGGTGAACAGTGGCTATATTCAAGACCTGACTTTTCAAAAATCCCTGATATCGTATCAGAACGTATAGAAAAAGTACTACTTCATATTCCGATTTTAAACGGTAGCTCAGAAAATGTTGATGTCTACATTCCCGAAAAACGCTTTTGTAGTTTTGGTTCTACTTGGAACAAAAAGATTAACGCTTCTCCTAAAATCACTGTTTCAAATAACAATTGCAGATATCTAACAGTTGATGTAACCACGATTTTTGTAAATCGTACCGATCGCACATTGGTCTACAATGAAGGACTAATTCTAAAAAAGCCGAAAGGCAAAAACGACTTTATTGCAATATCTACGGGAGATTGTTATTCGGCTCCTCAGATATTGGAAATCAAATTAAAGAACTAAAAAGAAAGGAAACAAAATGATTAACGAAAACAAAGATTTTTTTATCAATGATGTTGAAGTTGAAGAATTAACACTTGAAGAAAAGAAGCCTTCAACATCGAAGGTGTTGTATGAAGACACCTCGAAGCGCGGAGCTAATATCAAGCATTTCCGCCTTCAAAACGGTAACTTCATGGCGGTTATGTATGACCATCCTATCCATAAGCTGAATCCCGATACCGGCAAATTTGTGGATATCTCGTCTGAAGTTACGGAAACAGATACCGATTATGAAGCAATTATGCCTTGCTTCAAGGTTAGACTGCCAAAGACAGAAGGCAAAGAACACTTTGTCACCGTAGAAAAAGACAGTCGAGAAATCTCGTGGAAATTTATCCCGAGAAGTACATCTCGCCGCAAGAAATCAATGGCATCCTTCACTCACAAGATGAAGCGCGACCCTTGGGATATTGGCGATCATCCTTCTGTAAAGTACGAGAGAGCTGATATCAATGTCGATCTGGAATACGATGTTTCTGATGACGGCGTGAAGGAATCCATCGTTCTTACAAAGAATCCCGACTGTAAAACATTCACATTCCAGATGAAGTTCAAAGGGCTTCTTCCTGTTCTGAGCGAAGATAAAAAGGTAGTATCGCTTGTTCGCGATGATGACGATCTTGATTCAGAAATGCCTGAAATGAAGATTCCTCCCGCATATATGGAAGATGCAAACGACGCTTTTTGCGACGATATTCATTATGAGATCCGCAAGACGGATGAGGGCACCTTCCTTGATCTGGTGCTGGATAGCGATTGGCTTTCCGATCCCGAACGCGCATATCCTGTTGTGATCGATCCGCGTGTAGAGATCTCACGGTATAGCGGTAACAGCCTACAGTTGGTAGAACTTTGTTCTAACGGGAACAAAGTAACGGCAACCGACACAAACACCGGAAGACGTATTGGTGTCGATTCTTCCGGCAATATCCATCGCCTGTATATCGGTTTTAACCTCCCTACGCTTGCCGATGGATTCAAGATCACCAAAGCCGGGTTGCTTATGCATCAAAAATCCTATGCATCTTATAACGGCAATATTGAAGATTATACAATTGCACCCGTGGTTGACCCGAATGGAAAAACGCTTTCTGTTTCTTCGTTCAACTGGGCAAATGTACAAAATCTGACTATGGAAACAGCCATTGATACTCTTCGAGGATACTACCGTCGCGCAGCAACCGAGATTGAGATTGATATGACTGCTGCAATGGAAAAGTGGTACGATCCTACTAAGACCTTTATAAAAGAAAAGTGCATCGTTATTAAGAAGAACAATGAGGAGACTTGCTGCTGCAACGGTAGCTGCGTTTCTACGTATCTTGACCTTTATTCTCTGTATGCAAGCTATAGCTACCGTCCCAAGATGTATATTGAATATACCAGTACGGATATGTACTCCGATCACCAGAAGTTCCACACGTTTGAAAACGGCAGAGCGGGAACGGGTTCCATCAATCTTTTCACCGGAAAGATGTCCTTTGCCCATGGAGATGTAACTGTCGAAGGCGTTAAGTTGCCTTTGTCTATTTCTCACCTGTACCGTCATGAGTTTGTAAACGAGGAACAGAATTCTATTAACCGATACGGTAAGGGCTGGAAGCTTTCTGTAGAACAGA
Source organism: Clostridia bacterium (assembly GCA_017436255.1). GTDB lineage: Bacteria > Bacillota > Clostridia > Oscillospirales > Acutalibacteraceae > SIG565. The sequence continues at coordinate 5,765 of JAFSDK010000038.1, read as the reverse complement.
CATTGGAAATTATCAACAAGCATGGAATTATGGCTGTGTACACCAATGCACAAGGCAAGCGCCACTACTTTATGTACGGAGAAACCAATTCCAGCGGAGAAATCACGGACGATGCAGGACTTGGACTTACCTATAAGGAAGAGTGCAACTGTGTTTGCGGTCACGCAACCACCCACATCTTGACTGATGAAAAAGGTAACAAGATGACTTTCAACAGTGCCGGCAAGCTTATCCAGCTTATCGACACAAACGGCAACGTAAGCTGCCTCAACTACACCAATGGCAGACTTAGCAGCGTTGTAGACGGAACTAACCATTCCGCGCAGTTGTATTATGATAACTCCGGAATGCTGACCAAGATTGTTGATAACGGTGACATGGATCGTGCAATTCTGTACGATTACAATTCCTCCGGTGAGCTGACCTCAATCACCTATCCTTCTGCTGATACAGCTTATTCTAACGAGGGAACTCTCCAGACACAGTTCGTATATGGCGCCAACTCACGACTCGAACAGGTGATTGATTATACCGGCATCAAATATACCATCGGATATGATGCGAACGGACGAGTAAAAACACTCTCCACCAGCGGCAAAACCGTTGTTGCTGATAATAGCGTTACTACATCTAATGAGATTCAGGACGACTCTATCTCTTTTGAGTATCGTGCCAAGTCCACAGCAATCGTCAACGATAGAACCAAAATCAAAACGGTTTATAAGTTTGATGCAAACGGTCGTGAATTAAGCTCGTATCAGGATATGACCGATATTACAGATTCTTCTGAGATCAGTGAATCTACTATTACCGAGATTTCCGGCTACGAATCGATCGTTGACAATTTGGAAACCAGTAGAATCGGTAAATACCGTTCTTTGTCTGTGGCGATGAGCAATGATTCTGCTGATGAAACTAATTTCATTCAGAATGGTTTCTTCACCGAAGTCAACAGTTCTTCCAAGCCTATTGGCTGGTCTGCCGTTGGCAGTGGAAGCATCGTTTCGCAAAGTTATATTAACGGAAAGAAATCGTATCGATTTACTTCCTCAGGTTATAGCAAATATTTGTCACAAACGATTGACCTTTGTAATTGTCAGCTGAACGGTAATGTCCTTGTTGCCTCTGCTTGGGCTAAAGCCTCCGGCAACGTTACTGCAGAATCTGATAATTCCAGTGCAAAGTTCAGACTTTGCCTCAAAGTCACCTATGAAGGCGGTGAAGCCGAGGAACATTTTGAAAACTATGACGTGGGCTACACCGGTTGGCAGTATGCTGCAATTCCCTTCGTTTTGAACAAAGAATGTTGCCCGATCAGTATTACAGTCAAGCTGGATTACACCGGTAACACCGGAACTTGTTACTTTACCAATGCGAGACTCGTCTCGGTGGATGGTATTTCTACTACGAATGCTTATAGAACTGACGAGACTCCCATTGATTCGATCAATGTATTTGGTGAGTGCAAGGATATTAAGATGACTACGACCAAAAAGGATAGCGTTCTTACCACCATCGATTATACCGATGATGATTCTGATATTGTACGCACCACTGTCATTGACAGAAACGGTCGCAGCTATACTACGGACTACAAGTATGACAGCAAGCACAATCTTATCAAGACTCAGGATTATCGCGGACTTGTTATTGAGTACACCTATAACGCGTATGGTAAGGAATTGACTCGTAAGACCTATCACAAGGACACTACCGGAACCTATATGTTCTCCGAGCATACCTACCAGGACGGAAGCTTTGTAAAGACCGAAAGCGATCCTCGATATATGCTTAACGGTGAAAAGCTCAAGACGACCTATCAGCACGACACCTCTCGCAATCTTCTTTTGAAGCAGACTGCGGTCAACGGTCAGGAATACAGCTATTCCTACGATGACACCACTGACGATCTTATGTCTTTGTCCTCTACGGTCGAGAACAAAACCAACGAAAACCAGTTCTTCTATACGCGCGGTTATTTGACTCGCGTTGCACACAATGGCTTTAACTTTGGGTTTGCGTTTGATCAGTTTGGAAGAAGCAAGTCGGTAAGCGTTGGCGACGCATCGGTATCTACCACCCTCCTGACGATGAATTACGAAAAGGATGGCGTAAATGACATAACCGAGACTGTTTTTGCCACCGGAGAAAAGAATCGTGTAACGACTGACATTCTCGGCAACCCCATTGTCAGCACCTACACTGACAAGAACAATATCGAACGAATTATCAGCAATGCGACTTATGATTCCGTCGGAAAAGTAAAGCAACTCGTTGACAATGAGCGCGGAATATGCTATAATTATACATACGATGCCAAGGGCAACGTGACCAAGATCGTTGAAACCGACACAAACGGAAACATTCTTGCCACCAACACCTTTGTATTCGATGCAAACGAGCGATTGACCTCCAAGACCTACGGTGCTGTAGGGCAAACCTACCGCCCTGTTTACGAGAAGAATGCGAACGGTTATGTGTATCCCGATAACGAGGTTATGGGAATCACACTTGACGGAAAGTTCACGGATAAGGTAACCAAGGACGGACTTCGCAGAGCAATTGCAAAGACCTTCCAGATAGGCTCTCGCACACTGTTCAGCGAAAGCTACGGCTATCTGTCCACGCCCAAGGACGGCAAGACCATTGCCACCGAGATCGTTTCGAGTGTGGCAAGCCACGTTTACGGCACGAGCGCAAATTCTTCTACGCTGGGTTACACCTACGACAAGGCGGGCAATCTCGAAACCATCAGCAATGGTACTTCCCTGCTCTCTAAGTATTACTACGACGGTCTGAACCGCCTCAAGCGTGAGGATAATCACATCGCAGGTAAGACTTTCGTTTGGGATTACGACGTAGGAGGCAATATCCTCTTCAAGAAGGAATATGCACTCTGTACCGACGTAAATCTCGGAGCTTGTCTTGATACCAAGACTTACACCTATAAGAGCGAGGGCTGGCGCGACCGTCTGGATTCCTTTGACGGTCAGACCTGCACCTACGACCTTATGGGTAACCCGCTTACTTATCGCGGTAATACGCTCACTTGGACAAAGGTTCGTAGACTTGCAAGTTTTGGTACAAACACCTTTGAATACGGTGCAAGCGGAATCCGTTACCGCAAGAATGATACGGTATATACGCTTGACGGCAACAAGATCCTGCGCGAGAGCGACGGAGTAAGAACTCTTACCTACTATCACGGTGGAAGCGGAATCGTTGGCTTTGAGTATAACGGAACCGACTACTATTTCCGTAAGAATCTTCAGGGTGACGTTACCGAGATCTACACCTCTGCGGGACTTAAGGTAGCAAGTTACACATATGATGCATGGGGCAAGGTACTTGCGGTCAATAATTACACCGATGACAATATTGGTGATATTAACCCGATCCGTTACCGTTCTTACTACTATGACGTAGAAACCGGACTCTATTACCTTAACAGCCGTTACTACGATCCCGAAGTCGGCAGATTTATCAATGCTGATACCACAAGCGTCCTTGAAGACGCTATGTATGACATCAATGGTCTGAATCTGTATGCATACTGTGGCAATAACCCAGTATTCGCAAGGGACGATGAAGGTAATATGTCCTTCTGGAAAAAGCTCGCCATTGCGGCGGCAGTTGTAGTTGCAGTTGTCGTTGTTAGTGCCGCAGTAGCTGCAGCGACGGTGGCTACCGGAGGAGCGGCAGGCGCAGCATTGTGTGCGGCAGGTACTGTTTTGGCTGGGGCCGCCAAGGGAGCCCTCGTAGGAGCAGCGGTTGGAGCAGCTACCGGTGCAGTTGTTGGCGGTGTACAGGGTGCAGTAGAAGGCTATCAGGAAACCGGTACGGTTGAAGGCACGCTCCGTGGTATGGGCAAGGGTGCCGTAAAGGGTGCCGTTCAAGGTGCTGCTGACGGTATGATTTCCGGTATGGTGAGCGGTGCTTTTGCCGGAGCCGCAATGTCGATGTCCGGTAACCCCATGTTCTGCTTTGTGGCTGGAACAACTGTCCTCACGACACTTGGAAAGAAAACTATTGAAACCATTCAAGTCGGCGATACAATTCCCTGCGTTGATCACATCACTGGTGAATCGGCTGAAAAACGCGTTATTACCACAACCGTAAACAAGGTTGACAGACTCATCGAGCTTGACATTGATGGTGAGATCATACATTGTACCGAGACACACCCCTTCCAAGTTAAGGGCAGAGGTTGGGTAAATGCATCTAATCTTGCACCTAATGACATTGTCTATGCCAAGGACTGGAACACCGCAACAGTCAAGAGCGTAAACCTTATTGAACTTGACGAGCCTGTCGAAGTCTTTAACTTTGAGGTTGAAGATTGTCATACCTATTTCGTTGGTGACAATTTTGTACTTGTGCATAATGCATCATGTACTCAACAAGGATCCTACGAAATCTTTGCTAAAAACAAAAAAGGTATCGATCAAGTATATGTAGGCAAGGGACCTCAATCTCGAATGCAAGCTTCTATGAGAAGGTTGCAAAGGCAAGGCTATACTATTACATCAAGTCCTCAATGGACCCCCGCGGCCAACTCAAAAATTGCATTTATTGATGAATATATGAAAATGTCTAAATATGACTTTGATTTTGGAGGAAAACTCATTAATAAAATTATGAGTCCAGGATTTAAGATTTTTAATTCCTGGCTATAATTCTATTTTAATTTAGGAGAACGAGATATGCAATATGTAAAAAAATGGATTGCGGATTCGGAATATACATTTTTAGAGATAGCTATACATGATCTCCAAGATATTGAAGATATTTCAAATTACACTCACGTAAAAAATGTTATTGTAAATTTGGAAAATATAAAATTTTTAGAATCCTTCAAAGAGATAGAAAAACTTATTATAACATCAGGGATGCCTTTTGAGAATATGCATGATGTTTTGGGTAAAATGACTGCATTAAAGATGCTAAAAATTGATTATGAAGAAACTTTAGCAAATACAGATTGGTGTATCAATATTTCAGTATTTCCAAAGTTAGAATATTTGTGTGCACGTTCTTCATACAACTTCTGTGGAATATCGTCATCCAAATCCCTCAAAACCCTGGAAGTAATGAAATGGTATGAAAGAGATTTGATACGGTTGAAAAAAACTTCTATTGATTCACTAAGGATTTTTAGCGGAAAACTTCAAACGCTGAATGGAATAGAAAATAGTTCTGTTCAAATTTTATCGTTATCGAATCTACGATTTCTTACAGATATTTCTTCTGCCGAAGGGATTCCACTAAAAATTTTAGAATTGGAAAATTGCAATCAAATACCTTCGCTTGAAACCTTTTCTTCAGACACATTGGAATATTTGATGGTCTATGGAAAAAATAAAGTTTCAAATACCAATTTTATTTCCAAATTAAAATCTCTCAAAAGAATTATGTTTGATATTGAAATAGAAAATGGTGATTTGAGCCCTCTTGATAATTTAGAACATTCAGTAATCTTAACGGACAAAAGAAAATATAACCGAATTAATTCTAAGCTTCCTAAATCTAAGGAAAGGTATGCAATAAAAACAATTCCTGAATGGCGATATATATATTCTAACAGAAACATTTAAAATTCTATGAATTTTATGGGGTACGTTATTGTGGGAGACAAGGGGACGGTTCTCTTGTCTCCTTTTTTCATTGATATAATTCACTTATTATGTTATAGTAAATTAGGGTGAGAATTATGCCAAGACAAGCGCGCAGAAAAAGTGAAAGCGGAATATATCACATAATGCTTC
>JAFSDK010000037.1 GCA_017436255.1 Clostridia bacterium | reverse complement strand
ATGCTATACTACTTACAATAGGTGATGAAAATTATGGTTTAGAAATTTTTAAATATTTTGTAGATATTGTTAAGAAAAACAAGGGAATAAAATAGTATTTTCGTTTTTTTAAAAATTTTTGTCACAAAATAAATATTTTTATCGTTATTGTAATATAACCATAAAAAAGTTTACTTTTATAATTAGGTCGGTGATGATATGAAAAAAATTATTGCAATTGCTATGGTTGTTTTGTTTCTTTTTGTGTTTTCGATTTGCTTATCGGCATGTAGCGATAACTCGGGTAATTTAGAGAGTTCATCTGATGTTAGTAGTTCTGATAGTATCGCAATTTCGCTCGGAATAGCAACATCGGAGCAACTTATAAACACCACTGATTATATCCATTTTTATGACAGCGAAAATGTGAGCAATAATTATAATATTGTAATTACTGTAAATGGTCAAATCGATGATTTAAAATTCTTAGAACTTGACGAGTCGGAAAATTTAAAGGTTGGTAAAACACTTTACGAGATTGAGTCTGCAAAAATCGGTGAGAGCTATATTTTCCACACTTATATTAACGATGCAATGCTTAACAGAGGAATATCTTATAAAGACAAAAACGGTCGAATAAAGCATTATGGTATTGAGTTGCATATGGACAGTGGCTCAATCGATTTAAAGGAAATCGATTTTTAAGAAAAAACAAAGAAGAAATGATGTTTTCAGAGCCCTTTAATTCGTGCCACTAAGTTCAAAACACCCAAAAATCCAGTTCACGTAAGTGGGCGGGATTTTTACTTCTTACTTCTTACCTCTTCACTCTTACCTCAAAATAAAGTTTCGCACGGGATTTTTGGGAAGTAAGAAGTAATAGGTAAGAGGTAATAAGTATTGCGGCTTTGCCGCTTTTATGCTATGCTTGTGCTACAATAGGGACAAATAACTATTTATCCTTGCCTATTTTATCAAATTAGCGAGGCAAGGCAGGAATAACCGTCATACTTTCGGCGGTTTTACTGCTTAAAAACAAAGTCTTTAACTTCCTTTTCTTTGGTATGATTTTCAAAGTGTCGGTATGATTTTTGTCATACCATCAAAAAATAGAGTTGTCTCGTATTTTTGGGGTAACTTTATTTCCATATATAACTTGAAAAAGCATTTTGTAAATGTTATATTAAAGTTATCAAAACGAACCAGACATGCTTGAGGTGATATTTATGAGAAAACTGCAAATTGTTTTACTGGTTATTGTGATCATATGTTTTTTATCTGCTTGTGAGCAAAGCGAAACAAACCCTGATGCAAACTTTGCCGTATCTCAAAATGAATCATCAAAATCTCAAACGATAAATTATCCAGAGACATCACAGGAAAAAGATTATACTACAGAAAATAGTGAGTCTACCGTAACAAATCAGTTCACACAGAAGGATGAATCTATTCAAATTGATATACCTACTCAACCGAGCAAGCCTATAGATTCAAACAATTCAATAAATGACAACAATGATAATGATAAAAATTTTGTAGAGGAGCTTGTTGGAATTAATAAATTACGGGTTGATTATAACTTAGGGACCTGTCGAAATTTAAGCGGAAATGTTTCGGTTATTCTATTTTTTATGGATGATTTTGAAAGTGGCTGGACAGCTGATGAAATAACAAACTTTACAAACAATGAAGTAAAACCAGGATTGGCGTTTTTGGAAAAAGAAGCAAAGTCATATGGCGTTGAATTGGATTTGAGTATAAAACAAAGTTATTCATCTATCTTTTATGATGATGAAGTTATACTAAGTATAAAAGAAACAGGACTTGCAACCATTGATGTGCTTAGTCAGGCAGCGCACGGTTTGAATTATTCTTCCGACGAAGAAATGATTGCTGACTTTAAATCTCAGTATGGAACAGAAATAGTTTGTTTTACAATATTCAACAAAAACGGTACCGCTTATGCTATTAATCCAACCAGGGGCGAAACTATGCAAATAGAGGAGCATTGCATTATTTTTGCTTATGACTTAAATTCTAATCGTAACGATCCAATAGGATCACAGTCTTCCATCATCGCCCACGAAATGTTGCATCTTTTTGGTGCGGAGGATTTTTATGCGACTACGAACAGAAAAAATCTTGCAAAAAAATATTATCCTGCTGATATTATGTTAGGTGCAAATTATTATATAATTACCAATAATATTGGTAATGCCACAGCGTTTTATATAGGTTGGACTGACGAAGTTCCTGATGTTCTCTATAATGAGAATTGGTAGAGATAATATTTGATTATTAGGATTCCACCTATACAAATTTCATAGAGATGGATTTGTTCCTGATTTAACACAAGCATATAATACACTTAAAGGTCGGTGATATTATATGATTAAAAACGACAAAATATATCACATTGTAAGTATTTGCAGTTTGGTGTTACACATTTGCGTTTTTGTGTTTGTTATAGTTATAATTGTTGCTTTTTTGCCGTTTCATGAAAAACGAAATTTTTATGAGTGTTTTATCGGTTTTTTTGGCAATAGCTTAAGCTTCATTCAACCATATTTTGTAATGATGATTTTATTTTTATCCTGTTTAGGAACTGTTTTTGCTATAAAACGACCCATGTTTTCATTTATGACAGTAGTTTGTTCGGTATCTTTTTTTGTAATTGCCGCACTTCCTTATTCTATTGAAGCTATGATAGTTGGATTTGCATCGCCATGGATTAGCGGAAGCATGTCAATGTTTGGGATAGGGTTTGATTTGATTATGGCTGTCTCATATATTTTTTATTTTGATATAGCTTTTTTTATTTATTCGCTTATAACTTCATTTATCAGGTCTAAAACAAATTTTAAATATTTTTTGTAAAAATCTTTGGTTTTAGGACCGGTTCCGTTTTGAGTGTCGGTAATAACCAATCTCCCAGACATGAACTAACGACCTGAATTTGAAAAAGTATTGTTCGTATTTTATGGGGGGAAAAGACAGAAAAAACTCCTTGAGAAATCTCAAGGAGTTTTTTGTTGTATTTTACTTCAGGTGGGTATTTACATTTGTTTACCACAATGTTATAATGTAGACCGCTAAAATAAAAAAGGGGATATATTATGTTTGCATATCTTAAGCCGAAGTTTTTTTCGGTTATCAAAGGTTATACAAAAGCGCAGTTTATTAATGATTTAATTGCGGGTTTAATTGTGGCGATTATTGCATTGCCGCTTTCAATTGCGTTGGCGTTAGCATCAGGTGTTGAACCTGCTTGTGGCATTTATACCGCAATTGCGGCAGGTTTTTTTGTGGCGCTTCTGGGTGGTAGCCGCGTACAAATTGCAGGTCCCACCGCCGCATTTGCAACAGTTGTTGCGGGTGTAGTAGCAACACAAGGTATGGACGGGCTTTTTATAGCAACCGTTATTGCCGGTATTATACTTATACTTATGGGTGTGCTGAAACTCGGCGCATTTATTAAGTACATACCGCATCCAATAGTAGTTGGCTTTACAGGTGGTATTGCCGTAACAATTTTTCTCGGACAACTCAAAGACTTTTTTGGTCTTACATATGCGGACGGTGTTCGTCCTGTTGAGACAATCGAAAAAATAGAGGCCAACATTAAATTTATAGGCACATTCTCGTGGGAAGCCTTGGTTATTGGCGTAATAAGTCTTGCAATTCTTATTTTTTATCCTAAACTTGAAAAAAGGGTACCTCCGTCATTAATTGCCGTTGTGGTTGGCGCATTAATGGTTGGTCTGATTTCTGTGTTTTCAAACGGGGTTTATACAATAGGCGACCTTTACACTATACCTGCTGGACTACCTAAAATTGATTTCGGTTCAATGGATTTTAGTGTAAAAAAGATTGTTGCGGTTTTGCCTGATGCGGTTACAATAGCCGTTTTAGCGGCAATCGAATCACTACTTTCTGGCGTTGTTGCAGATAGTATGATAAATTCAAAACACAACCCAAATGCCGAACTTGTGGCACAAGGTGTGGGTAATATAGCAAGTGTTATGTTTGGCGGTATAGCCGCAACAGGTGCCATTGCAAGAACGGCGGCAAACATTAAAAACGGCGGTAGAACACCGGTTGCCGCAATGGTACACTCTATTGTGCTATTGCTTGTGCTTTTATTCTTAATGCCGTATGCCGCTCTTATTCCTATGCCGGTTATCGCAGCTATTTTATTCATTGTAGCCTATAATATGAGTGAGTGGCGCAAATTTGTCGAAATAATTAAATCTAAAAATTTCTTAGATATTATAATCCTTGTTTTGACCTTTGTGCTCACCGTTATATTTGATTTGGTGGTTGCAATCGCGGTTGCGATATCATTATACTACATTGTTGTAGGTATCAAAAAATTAATTCAAAAAAGAAAAGATGTGTAGGACGGAGCGCTCACATAAGGATAATTTGCTCGATTTAACTGAAGAAGATAAATTTATAATAAAAGAGGTATAGAGATGAAAAAAGTTTTATCAGTTTTAATGGTTTTTTGCTTAATCTTTTCACTTTGTGCTTGTGATTTTGCAAATGACATTGTCGATTCTACATTAAACATAAAAGCGAAGTCCAAAACATTTGAATTTGACGGCTTGTCCATTGAACTTACAACCGAGTTTTTGCGTATGGACTTTGTTAGTGAAGATTATGATTTTATAGTTGGTACCGAAACCCTTACGTTAATGGGAATGAAAATAGTGCATACCGAAACGGATTTAGGTGAATTGCCTGTTATTGAATTTGCAAAAAACTTCCGCTCGCGAATGCTCGAGAGTAATCCGACAGCGGTTACCGAGATTGATGGCATACCCACCATGCAGTATACTGCAGGTGAGGAAGGCGAAAAGCAAACAATAGCAGTAATGTTTTATAAGAATGATGACTGTTTCTGGGTGCTATGTTTTGGCGCATCAAGTGAAGATTTTAACGAAGAGTACGATAACATTTGTAAATACGCAAAGACCGTTAAATGCTAAAAAGGGTATTTTAGTAGTGTTAAATATTACAGAATAGTATCTATCCTCTGTTTAGGTACCAAATTGCAAAATTTAAGTATCCCGCGAAGGTTACCCAAGCAAGATATGGGAGTTGTAAATATGCGGCGATAGGGTTTATTTTATAATATTTCATAATTGTTCTGATTATAAGAAATAAAAGTAATAATAACCAAATAAACGCGAAGAAATAGGAACGCATATTAAAGAAAATTATGCTCCAAAAGAAGTTTACCACAAGGCTGGCGGTATAGGTGTAAAGCGCGCTTTTACGCTTGGGAACACTTACAAAATCATTGGTATAAATTATGGCAGCGCTTATTCCCATCAATATGTAAAGTATGGTCCATACTATTGGAAATACTGCGGCGGATGGGGAAAGTGGGGGAGTTATAATATCTTGATAGATGTTCATACTGCCCGCAGTTAAAAATGCGGATAGTAGCCCTACGCCTAGCGCTATAATTACAGATATAAAATACGGTTTTAGTTTTGTCTGCATATAATTACCACCTTTTAGGTAATTATATGCAGATGTTTTTTACTAATATGCCTTGAAAAGGAATTATGGGTATGATATTATTAAAATGAAATAAAAATTAATTGGTGAATGTCATGAAACTTGTCTTAATAACGGCGCTCGGTGTTGGTTTTTCGACTGTGTTTGGCGCATTTATAGGTTTTCTGTTTAAAAAATTATCACAAAAATTTTCAGATATAATATTGTCGTTTGCTGCGGGTGTTATGTTGGCGGCGGCTTTTTTAGGCTTAATTTTACCCTCGGTAGAATATGGCGGCAAATATGGTGTTTTGATTACTGTTGCCGGTATATTTACGGGTGCTCTTAGCCTAAATCTTATTGATAAATTGGTGCCGCACCTTCATAGATTTGTAGGAGGCGAAATTGAAGCGCACAATAATGCAAATCTAAGTAAAGTTTTACTTTTTGTTATGGCAATTGCCATTCACAATCTGCCGGAAGGTATAGCGGCAGGTGTTGGATTTGGTTCGGGTGATACTACGCAAGCACTTATGATAGCAGGTGGTATCGCACTTCAAAACATACCCGAAGGTATGGTTATTATAGGACCGATGTTAGCGGCGGGCGTATCACCGCGCAAGACCTTTATTTGCGCAATGATTACGGGTGTTGTCGAGGTTGTAGGTACGTTTTTAGGTTATTTTGCGGTAAGCATATCAACCGCAATTTTACCGTTTGCATTGGCATTTGCCGGTGGTACGATGCTTTACGTTATAAGTGACGAAATGATACCTGAAACCCATGCACACGGCAATGAGCGTGGTGCGACCTATGCATTGCTTGTAGGCTTTTGCATAATGCTTGTTAGTGATATTCTGTTGGGATGATCAATTATGTTTAGCGTTATTTTTGATATGGATGGCACTCTGCTTGATACACAGCGTATATGTGTGCCTGCGTGGGACTATGCGGGTGAACGACAAGGTATTATAGGCATGGGTGAACATATAAAAAACGTCAGCGGTATGAACAAGGTTGGTTGGACTAAATATTTAAAGGAAAATTGTCCAACACTTGATGCCGATAAATTTAATATAGAAATGCGTCAGTATATTATCGATAATCAAGTTGTGCGATTTAAAAAAGGCGCCGAGGAACTTATAGGTTTTCTTATTGAAAATAAAATTAAAATTGCCTTGGCTTCCGGATCATCGCGCGAATCGGTTAATCATCATTTAGGTGAGCTTGATGCCTATCACTTTTTTGATGTAACTCTTACAGGCTCTGACGTTAAGGTTGGAAAACCGGCACCGGATATCTTTCTTGAAACCGCTAAATGTTTGGGAACAAGCCCTGACGACTGTTTTGTATTTGAAGATTCACCAAATGGAGTTAAGGCGGCGGTGGCCGCAGGTATGAAATGCATAGGCGTACCCGATATTACTGAGTTTAGTAAGGAAATAAAAGATACACTTTTTGCCGAAATTACTTCACTCGATGAGGCGATTCATATATTAAAGAAATATTTGTAAAAAACAAAATGGCACTTTCGTTTTTGAAAGTGCCATTTTGTTTAAAATTTAGTAGTTGTGTTGTTTAAAAGATTAGTCACAGTTTTTGGTATCTTCTTGTGATTTGTTTTTGTTGCGCTTGCGACGAATAGTTATAATACCAAAGATAATGCAAAGTGGGAATATTACAAACATAACTAGGTACGGACTGGCGGCAACTACAAAAACAAACAATTCCTTAAAGAAATTTCCGATGTTTTTAAGGCTCTTTTTAAATCCGCCGCCCATTCTTTGCCATATTGTTTCGGGCTCTGTAACGTCGGTATATTCGGTTACTTCATTAATGCTTAAATCAATTGTAGAATAATTTACCTGATTTTCAAGTACACGCAAAGCAGAGGTAACAGTTTCAAGTTCAGCACGAACTTCGGTTAATCGTTTTTCTACCGTTATTAAACTATCCATTGTATCTGCTTGTGACATAAATTTAAGCAGTCGTGCTTCCTCGGCTTGCAGAGCCTTCATGCGGCTTTCGGTTGCCACGTAGTCAAGGGTAATATCTTCAACCGTTTTCTGTGAAGAAACTACGTTGGATAGTTCACCAACCTTTTCAATAAATGAATTAAAAGATTTTACAGGAATACGAATGGTCATATTTGCACTGCGGTAACGTTTATCAGCATAGGTGCTTCCGTTTTGCACGTTGAAGTTTTCTACATATCCATCAAGTTCAGAAATGCGTTTTTCAATATTAGTAATCAACGTGTCTAAATCTTCAGTTTCAATACGCATACTGGCTCTTTGTATTAACTTACGGTCTTCCGGTAAGTTTTGAGAAATTCCCTCTGTGTCCTCGGTGATTTCTTGGCCGGTAAAGTTACTATTAGGATTAGACATCATATTACCTGCGACTGAATCCTTGGATGCACCGCAACCTACAAGCGTAAATGCTACAAGAAGAACTAAAATACAAATGTATATTTTGCCGATTTTCATGGATTTCACAAGTATTCCTCCTTTTTAATACGGGATATGTCCCTTAAATTAATTATAACATACGTATAATTAATATGCAAGTGATTTTCCCCACCGCAGGTGGATTTGTTCCGTCCGTAAGGAGGGAGTTATTTTCAGGTGAAGACAGCAGAACTTGAATCTGCGATCCCTTGCATATCAAGCAAGTACTCTAATCAAAGGAGATATGCCTTCGAGAATTATATTTATAAATTACTGCAAAAAATTAATTCATAAATTAAAATTATCTCTTTAAAAAATTTAAAAATATGGTATAATTTTTTTGTTTAAAGGGGTGAGGTTATGAAAAGTATTAAACAAAATATCTTTATTTATAGAATTGCTCAATTTGCTTCGTGGATTGTTTCGACCTTTATATTTAGACGAAAAATTATTAGAAACGAAATAAAGAATAAGCAAGGACCATTTGTTATCATTGCAAACCATCAGGCTGCACTTGATTTTGTGAATTTAATTGGTATAACCAAGACACCTATGACCTTCGTTATAAGCAATTCTTTTTATAATTCCTTGCCAATAAAAGGCATCATATCAAAAATCGGTGTAATTCCCAAACAACAATTTCAAACCACCGTCAAGGATATGAAAAAAATGAAGTCGGTGATTGATAGTGGCAACCCTCTCGTTATATATCCGGCAGGACTTATGTGTGAGGACGGGCTTTCCACCCCAATACCTGTGGCAACCTACAAGTTTTTAAAATGGCTTGGTGCCGATGTTTACGTAGCACGCACCTACGGTACGTATTTTTCAATGCCCAAATGGTCTAAGGGATTGCGAGTAGGTAAAACCGAGCTTGATGTTTATAAATTATTCTCCAAAGACGAGTTGTTGTCGCTTGATGTTCCGCAGATTAAGGAAGATGTGCAAAATACAATTTTGTTTGATGCATATAAAGAGCAGGAAGGTCGGCGCTTTAAATACTCAAAGGGTGATAATATTGAGGGCTTGCAGCACGTGTTATATATGTGTCCCCACTGTAAAAAAGAATTTGCTATTAATATAAAAAACAAAAATACACTATTTTGTAAAAATTGTGGATATGAACAGTGCAGTGACCGTTTTGGCTTTTTGCATAAGACCTCACAAACGGGTGAAGAGATTCGCTACGTCTCAGATTGGAGCCGCCTTATATATAATGACCTTAAAAATAGGGTGATAAACGGGGACGAACGGGAGCTTTCGTCGTACGCCACCATCAGAATGATTGATTACTCTAAGAATAAATTTGTCGACGTAGGCGAGGCGCAGATTACGCTGCAAAAAGGTAGGTTTATCATAAAGGGCTTTATAAACGGACAGGAAAAGGAAATTATTGTGCCAACCGTTAATTTTGCTTCATTACCGTTTAGCCCGGGCAAGTATTTTGAAATACAGTGCGGTGAAGACATATACCGCTGTGTTTTAGGTGACGGCAGACTTGTGATGAAGTTTATAAATATGGTAAAAATATTTTATGAGCTACAACAAAATAAAATAGCATTACTTGACAATCAAAAGTGATGATATTATACTATAATTGTAAATAAATAGTAAGGAGGACTTGATTATGGCTAATGATTTAAGAGGAACCTGGAAAGAAACGGGAACAAGCCTCGGGCATGCTTTTCGCGATTTAGGAAAAACGCTTATTAAGACAGGCGCAACTGCCGCTAAAAAGGTTGATAAGTGGGTAAATACAGAAGACAATAGCGAGGAATCCCCCGAAAGCAAGGAATAACAACCATTCCACATCCATAATGAAGTAATTTTAGTAGAAATTTTTTACTATATTAAAAAAACGCCCGATACAAGACAAGATATCGGGCGTTTTTTGTGTTTTCATCTTGACAAACGACTTTTATAGTACTAAAATCATAGGGTTGGTAAAAATTAGAGGTGAATTTTCAATGCAAGCTTTACTTAGTCTATCAATCGCAATTTTTGCGGGATTAATGCTATCCCGTCTTGCAAAACTTGTTAAGTTGCCCGCCGTTACGGCATATCTTGTGGCCGGTATTTTGGTTGGTCCTTACGTGCTTGGCAATTTAGGAATTCAAGGTATCGGTTTTGTAAGTATGAGTGATATAAAAACGTATTCAATATTGTCCGACGTGGCGCTTGGTTTTATAGCGTTTTCAATCGGTAATGAGTTTCGTCTGTCACATCTTAAAAACACCGGTAAACAGGCAACAGTTATAGGTATTGTGCAGGCGGTATTTACAACACTCGTTGTTGATGCCTTGCTTATTGGTGTTCATTTTATTATACCTAATAAATTTCCGCTTCCTGCTGCTATTGTTCTTGGTGCAATAGCATCGGCAACCGCCCCTGCGGCAACGCTTATGGTTGTACGTCAGTACAAATCAAAAGGACCGCTCACCGACATATTACTTCCGATAGTTGCGCTTGATGATGCGGTGGGTCTTGTTTTGTTTGCGGTATCATTCGGTATTTCAAAGGCGCTTATTTCGGGTCATGTAGACGTTCTCTCGGTAATTGTTGAGCCGATTTTAGAGGTTGTGTTATCGCTTGGACTTGGCGCGCTTATGGGTCAGCTATTTACTTGGTCGGAAAGATTTTTCCATTCGCGTTCAAAGCGTCTTTCGATGTCGGTTACCTTTGTGCTTGTGACGGTGGCACTTTCTATGCTGGAATTTAATATCGGTGGAATACACGTTGCGTTTTCGTCACTTCTTGTTTGTATGATGCTCGGTACGGTATTTTGTAACGAGTGCGATTTCTCAGAAGAACTTATGGCTAGGGTAGAACGTTGGAGTTCTCCGTTATTAATACTATTCTTTGTTATTAGCGGTGCTGAGCTTGAATTGTCGGTGTTTAAGGACTATATAATCGTAATAATTGGCGTAGTATATATTGTTTCACGCTGTATAGGTAAATATTTTGGTGCATCATTTAGCGCAAGAGCGGTTAATTGCGACAATAATATCGTTAAATATTTAGGTATAACACTTTTCCCACAGGCAGGTGTAGCGCTAGGTATGGCAATTAAGGCTGAAGCGCTTGGGGAAATTGGTTCGATAGTTGCTAATATAACGCTTTTCTCGGTGCTTATATATGAACTTGTAGGTCCTTTCCTTACTAAAATTTCATTGCAAAAAGCAGGCGAAATCAGACCCGAAGAAAAGGTCAGCGCACGTGACCTTGCCAAAGAAGGTAAATATCATTAAAAAAATTCCCAAGTCGTAAGGGTAGTACTGTTAAGGACATATGCAAACGATTTAATCCCACCGGTTTTTCGGTGGGGTTTTCTATGTCTATTGCAAAAAGTTATGGGAAATGTTATAATGCAAAAAAGAGGTGATAAAATATGTCAAAGGAATATGTGTTTGAATTCAACGGAACAAAAGAAGAACTTTTGAATAAATTGAATATTTTTCCTAACAATGAGTATTCTAATGGCAGATTTTATTATTTTGATGCTTACATTGTTAAATTTGTTGATAATAAAATTCACTTTGGAATTGAACGCGCAGGACACTCTGGCGGACAATGGTTTATTCCCACAATCACAGAATACAATGGTAAAATCGAATTGAAAGGTACCATTGAATATATTGGTCCCGAAAGTGATTCGGCAACCTCCTCAAAATCAAAGTTGAGAAGATTGATTGACAAAATTAGAGAATGTTTATTGTATATCATATTGTCGCCGTTTATATTGATTATATATGCTTTTTTATTCTTTAGATGGTTATTTGCCAAAATACTTCGTCGTTCTATTGTAGAATTAAAAACAACAGAAGATAAATTGTTTGATTTAATGGAAAATAATCTGGGGTGCATTAGAAGAGAGACGATCTAACTTTACTCTTTTGTGTACTGCCAACTTATTGCAAATTTATGAATTAAAGGGTTTTAGGTTCTCCTAACAATGATATTTGGGCACCCAAATGTCCTGCTTGTTATGGTATGAGACAAATATTAAACGGATGTGTAGAATTTCTGCACATCCGTTTTACTATCTCAAGAGAAAATATTTTAATAGTGATATTGTGAGACAGGTCTCACAGTGATATTTTGCCTAACGGCAAAGTGATATTAAAACCTTGCGGTTTTAGTGATATTTTATTCGCTCCTAAACTCGCAAAGCGAATAACGCTCGGCTTTTAGCCGAATATAACTGCGAAGCAATACAACTCGCCGTAAGGCGAATAAAACTGGGGTTGTATCCTTACAGATACAACCCCTATGACTTGGGAATTTTTATTTTTAAAGTTTTTCAATAAATTCGGCAACAGATTTTTCATCCTTGCGGTCAAAATCGCAAGGTTTCTTTGTGAGTGACCAGGTTTCAAGATGGCTAACAATCTCACCGGGAGCAACCTTCTTATATTCACCTAAGGTTTCAAGTTCGGTGAATTTTATGCAAGAGTAGGTTTCGAATGAAACACCGCCATCGGGATATACACCGTTGGGGAAGTTAGGATAATATTTCTTGGTAAATACGTCGTCGCCAAGTACGTAGTAGGCAATACCGTCTTTAAGGTCAAAACCGAGCTTTAAAGCACCGTTTTCGGGTTGAGCGATGGTGGTGTACTGTTTACCAAGGAAGATATTATCTGCTTGTGGGTTTGTATATGTCCAAAGTACCATTTTGCGGTTGGGCAAAAGGTGGGTGTTTTGTGTGTTCATCGGGATAATTTCAAGACCGCCCTTAGCAGCCATAGTAAGCGCCCAAAGAGCAAACTCTTTTGTGCGATCACCAAGATTTTCTACCTTATGGTCAACCTGTACTTCGGTGCTGTCTTCACTAAGAGTAACGGTAATGCTATGTTGTAAATCATTTTCGACCTGTGCGGGAGGGGTGAAGATTACAGTATTACCAACAATTTCATATTCAACAGGGTCGTTATCCGGATAATACATTTCGGGGAAATATTCAGGTGAAATCCAAAGTCTGTGACCGCCGTAACCACAGTAAAATTTGCCTTCACCGTAGTATTTTTCAAATTTTTCGTTGGTCTGCGGTCTTAATAACGATTTATCGTCAAGCATAATATTTGCGCCACCTACGAAACCGTATCTGATAATACGCGGGCCAATGTCAAGTGTTACCGCAAGGTCAACAATACCATTGGTGATTGAAAGGCACCTGCCGTAATCTTTGTAGTCGATAATTTTTGTTTCGAACATTTTACCTACTCCTTTATTATTTTGTGATAATATTCATTTCCGCAACTTTGCGGAACAGTTAACGAAAGTGAGAAAATATCGGTTGCGTCACAGTCTTTTTGCCATACCTTTTGTGAAAACTCGTCAAGCGATTTTACCTGTGAAGCGGTGGTTATAATTGGCACCTTGCATTTAGCTTTAGCATCCTTTAATATTTGCTCGCCCATCTTAGTAAAACCTAATACGCGAATATAAGGCACCTCGCGAAAAGCGAAGGAATTATCAATGCCCAAAAATGCAGAGAGTACAAGACGTCGAACACGAGCGTGTGTATAACGCTTGGTCTTAACAAGGTCGTATAATTCGTCAAGACTGCCTGCTTTCATTATAGCAGTTTTTAGGCGATTTTCAATACCTTCACTACTGTCGGCAATATTTTTTAATTGACCATTTGTCGCCTTAATTCTTAAATCGGCTAAAATGGCTTTTTCAATGTTTTTTATGTCCGACACTTTATTAAAGTCAATATGTGAGTTGGGCATAAATTGCTCGGTAAAAGTAAGGTCGTTTTCGAGTATACTTTTACGCAAAAGGGTAGCCGAAACGTGTGATGCCTGCTCGAGTGAATCGTGTGCGGCACCTATACGTTTAACACAACTAAAATTTGTGTTAAAGTTTAGTCTGTCGGCGGCAAAAATGTATTCACAAGCTAAAGTATCGTTAGGGTTTAAAAGCACCTCTTCGTAACTTTCGCCCCACTGTTTAATTGTGTTACTGCGAATTTTGGCAAATGTTTCGCCCGACTCTAAATTTGCGGTAAGTTCTTGCGAAAATTCTTTGCTTTTAAGTATGGCGGCAGTTGATTTTAAAAGGTCTATATCGCCACATTCACTACCAAAACAAATTCCGTCAACGTTACCGAGATTTTTTAAAATACTAACGCCGCCAAAAGCAAAGTTTTGTGCGGTGGACATAGCCCAGGGTGTAGGCAGGTCAATTACTAAATCGGCTCCGCTTTTAATGGCAGCAGCAGCACGTGCCGATTTTGGCAAAATTGCGGTCTGTCCGCGCTGAACAAAGTTGCCAGACATAACAACCGTTATTGCGTTGTTTTTGGCTTTAATACTGTCTAAAAGATACTTGTGGCCTGTGTGAAAGGGATTGAATTCTGCTATTATTCCAATATTTTGCATAAATTCACTTCTCCTTTCAAAAAAGCACTTGAAAAACCGCATCAAATACAGTATTATTGTTTAGTAAGTATATATTATCATACAAAAAAACTTTGTGCAATAACATTTTAGAAGGGAATTAGAAGGTTATGAAAATTTTTGTTGTTAATGCAGGTAGTTCAACACTTAAATATCAGGTTATTGATATGAGTGATGAGTCATTGGTTTGTAAAGGTATTTGTGACCGTATCGGTGCTACCGACGGTTCGCTTGGTACCATTACCCATAAAACTCCTGATGGCAGAATTTATGAGAACGAGTGTGAAATGCCTACCCACGCCGAAGCATTTGAAAGCGTAGTTTATGCGCTTACCAAGAGTGATGCTAAGGTTATGGATTCTTTTGATGAGATTTCGGCTATTGGCCACAGAATAGTACAGGGTGGTAGTGTGTTTCCTGAGTCATGTATTCTTGATGATGCTGCAATTGATGAGGTTGAGAAACTTGGCGAACTCGCACCGCTTCACAATCCTGCACACGTTTTAGCAATTCGTGCTTGTCTTAAAACGTTTGGTGATAAAATTCCGCAGGTTGGTGTTTTTGATACCGCATTCCACCAGACCATGCCTAAGCGCACCTATATGTATGCTTTACCCTACAAGTACTATAGAGAGTACGGTGTACGTAAGTACGGCGCACACGGTACTTCACACAAGTACGTTAGCGACCGCTTAGCCGCTATGCTCGGTAAAGATAAAAAGGATATGAAGATTATTACCTGTCACTTAGGCTCAGGTTGTTCTATTTCCGCTATTAAAGACGGCGTTTGCTTTGATACATCAATGGGCTTCACTCCGCTTGATGGTTTTATGATGGGTACACGTACCGGTACTTTAGACCCCTCGGTACTTACATATATTGCTGAGAAGGAAAACCTCACACCTGCCGATATTAATCGTATCTGCAATAAGGAATCGGGCGTTCTCGGTATTTCAGAACTTACAAATGATAACCGTGACCTTGTTAATGCCGCAGAAGAAGGTAACGAGCAGGCTGCTTTAGCACTCGAAATGCAACGTTATCAGATTGTTAAATTCATAGGTTCTTACGTTGCCGCTATGAACGGTGTTGACGCTATCGTGTTTACCGCAGGTATCGGTGAAAACAATCCGCAACTTCGTAAGGATATCTGTAAAGACCTTCAGTTCCTCGGCATTGAAATTGATGACGAGCCCAACAACAAGCGCGGTCTTGAAATAAGAATTTCAACCGCTGATTCCAAGGTTGGTGTTTACGTAGTTCCGACCAATGAAGAGTTGGCAATCGCTCGCGAAACCAAAGAAGTTATCAGCAAATAATTATTGACAAGGTGTTTTTATGAATACTAATGAGATAAAACAAAGTATTTTAGCAGGGGATTATAATGATTTCTTTGCTAAAATATATAGTGACGTGTCACTTGCACAAAATCGTTACGCAAAGGCTTGCGATGAGTTCGTAAAACTTTATGGCCTTCGTGAAGATATGCGTTTGTTCTCGGCACCGGGACGTACTGAGGTTGGTGGTAACCATACCGACCATCAGCACGGACGTGTGCTTGTTGGCGGTGTTGACCTTGACGTAATCGCCATTGTTTCACCTAACAGTGAAAACATTGTGCGCATTAAGTCTGAAGGTTACGATATGGATACCGTTGACCTTAATAATCTTGAAATAGACCCTGCCGAAACAGGCAGAGCTATTTCGCTTATTCGTGGTATCTGTGCTTCGTTTAAAGAAAACGGACACGAGATTGGCGGTTTTGATGCCTATACTACCTCAAACGTGCTAAAAGGCTCGGGAATTTCGTCCTCAGCCGCTTTTGAGGTTTTGATTTCAAATATCCTTAGCGGCATCTATAACGGCGGTAAGGTTGATAAAATCGAAATTGCCAAGATTTCTCAAAAGGCAGAGAGCGTTTACTTTGGTAAGCCTTGCGGTCTTTTAGACCAATCTGCAAGTTCACTCGGTGGTTTTACCGCTATTGACTTTAAGGACCCTGCAAACCCGATAGTAGAGAAGGTTGATTTTGACCTTGCAAAACACGGCTATGCACTTTGCGTAGTTAATACGGGCGGTAACCATGCAAATCTTACACAAGATTATGCCGATATTACGGTTGAATGCCGTCTTATTAGCAATCACTTTAATAAAGGTTTCTTGCGCGACGTTAACCCAGATGATTTCTTTGCAGAGTTGGGCGTTTTAAGACGTGAGTATAACGACCGTGCGGTTTTACGTGCGCTTCACTTCTTTAATGAAGATAAGCGTGCAGACCTTGAAAAGCAGGCATTACTTAATAATGATTTTGATGAGTTCTTGAGACTTGTAAATGAATCGGGTAATTCTTCTTTCAAGTATTTGCAAAACGTTTACTCAAATTCAAATATTTACGAGCAGGGTATTTCTTTAGGTCTTGCAGTAACCGAACAGTTTATGCAGGGCATTAAGGGTGCGGCTCGTGTTCACGGCGGCGGTTTCGCAGGTACAATTCAGTGCTTTATGCCAATTGAACATTTGAATGATTATAAGCAGTACGTAGAAAAGGTATTCGGTGAGGGTAGTTGTTATATTCTTAACATTAGACCCATCGGCGGATGCGAAATTACAAAATAAAGAAAAAGCCTTGTCAAAAGACAAGGCTTTTAAATTTTAAATTTACTAAAGGGAAATGTGTTTTCTGGTAATGCCGTAAAACACATTTCTTTTTTTGTTTCGGGGTGATTGAATGCTAAACTGTGCGAGAATAGGGCAATGCCGCAGTCGAATTTACTGCCGTATTTCTTGTCACCAAGTAGCGGCATTTTTCTGTGTGAAAACTGTACGCGTATTTGGTGTGTGCGCCCCGTGTGCAGTTGCACTTTAACAAGCGAAACGCCTATATCATCTAAAACGCACTCACCAATACACTGGTAACTAAGGCTTGCTTTCTTTACACCTTTACGCTCACTTTTTACAACAAACGACTTATTTTTAGCAGAATCCTTAAAAAGCAGGTCGTCATATCTGCCCCTATTATTTTCAGGTTTTCCCGAAACCACGGCTAAATATTTCTTAATAAAAACACCGTCTTGTATCTGACGAGAAAGGTCGGCAGCCGCAGTTTTAGTTTTAGCATATACCATAACGCCGCTAACTGCAGTATCAAGTCTGTGAATGACGCCTATATATGCGTTAAGGTCACCAAAATACTCACGTAGTAGCGAAATCATACCCTCTTCGGACGAAATACCGACAGGTTTTATAAGAACTATTAAATTTTTATCCTCAAAAAGTATATTAAACATAAAAATCCCTCTTGTAAATTATACAACAAAAGTATAAAATTGTAAATAATAGGTAGATTAAAAAGTGAAGGGAGAAACTATATGAATATTGCTTTTTTTGATGCCAAACCATATGACGTATCATCCTTTGAGCCATACCTGAATGATGATATAAAAATACATTTTTTTGAAACTAAACTTGATACAGATACTGCTTCATTATCGGCAGGGTGTGAGGTTGTTTGCGTATTTGTTAACGATACCGTCAACAAGGCGGTTATTGATAAACTTTATGAAAATGGTGTTAAACTTATTGCACTTCGTTGTGCAGGTTATAACAACGTTGATATTGCGTACTGTTTTGGTAAAATTCACGTTGTACACGTTCCTGCATATTCGCCATATGCCGTAGCAGAGCATACTATGGCTATGCTGCTTACCTCAATTCGCCGTATCCACAAGGCGTACAACCGTACCCGAGAGTTCAATTTTAGCCTCTCCGGTCTTACTGGTTTTGACCTTTACGGCAAAACGGTGGGCGTTATTGGTACCGGCAGAATTGGCAAAGTTTTTATTGATATTTGCAAAGGTTTTGGTATGAAGGTTTTGGCGTATGACAAGTTCCCTGTAGAGAACAGTGATATTAAGTATGTCGAACTTGATGAACTTTTGAAGAAAAGTGATATTATCTCACTGCATTGTCCGCTAACGCCTGACACCAAACACATTATAGATGAAAATGCCATCGCTAAAATGAAAAAGGGTGTAGTATTGCTTAATACTTCACGCGGTGCGCTTATTAAGGCGGATGCCTTACTTGAGGGCATTAAATCACGTCAGGTCGGCGCCGCCTGCCTTGACGTGTATGAAGAGGAATCGGATATCTTTTTTGAGGACTACTCAGGTCATATTGTTGAGGACGATACCTTGGCACGCCTTATTACAATGCCAAACGTTCTTGTAACGTCGCATCAAGCTTTCTTAACCGAAGAAGCACTTAACAACATTGCCGAAACCACCATAAACAATATAAACGAGTTCTTTGAAAACGGCGCAAGCGTTAATGAACTTTGCTATCGGTGCGGTAGGGTGGATTCTTGTAAAAATCACAGAACAAATAAATGCTTTTAAGATAAAACGTCCGATTTTTCGGACGTTTTATTGACATAATACGCTAAAAACAGTATAATTATAAAGTTAATGTTATTATTTAGGGAAGTAGTTTTATGGCAGTTGAATCAATTAAAAATTTAAGAAATATCGCAATTATTGCCCACGTTGACCACGGCAAAACAACCCTTGTTGACCAGTTGCTTAAACAAAGCGGCACTTTTAGAACAAACGAGCAGGTGAACGAGCGCGTAATGGACTCTAATGATTTAGAGCGTGAGCGTGGTATTACCATACTTTCAAAGACCACAAGTGTACAGTATAAGGATATTAAAATTAATATCGTTGATACACCCGGACACGCCGATTTTGGTGGCGAGGTTGAGCGTATACTTATGATGGTTGACGGTGTGCTATTGCTTGTTGATGCATTTGAGGGTTGTATGCCTCAGACACGTTTTGTGCTTAAAAAGGCACTTTCTCTAGGTAAAAAGGCAATTGTCGTTGTTAATAAGGTTGATAGACCAATGGCGAGACCTGACGAGGTTGTTGACGAGGTGCTTGACCTTTTCATTGAACTTGGTGCCGATGATGAGCAGATAGAATTCCCCGTTGTATTCGCATCGGGTCGTGACGGTTATGCTTCACTCGATTCTGCTGAGTTAGGCTCGGATTTGCAACCCCTTTTCGAAACGATTGTTAATGAGATTGAAGCACCAAAAGGTGACGTTGATGCACCGCTTCAAATACTGTTTTCTAATATTGAGTATGATGAATATTTAGGCAGAATTGGTGTAGGACGTGTTGAACGCGGTAGCGTTAAGGTTGGACAAAGTGTGACTCTTTGCCATAAGGATGGCACAACTACTCCCGTTAGAATTTCAAAACTTTTTATGATAGACGGACTTAAACGTGTTGAATGTGAGTCGGCAAAGGTTGGTGATTTAATTCAGGTGGCAGGTATTGCCGAACTGAATATAGGCGAAACCGCTTGTGATAACGCCCACGTTGAGCCATTGCCGTTTGTTAAGATTGACGAGCCTACGCTTTCGATGAATTTTATGGTAAACAACTCACCCTTTGCAGGTAAAGACGGTAAGTTTGTAACTTCTCGAAATCTTCGTGACCGCCTTTTCAAAGAGGTTGAAACCAATGTAAGTTTAAGGGTTGAAGAAACCGACTCGGCAGATACCTTTAAGGTTTCGGGCAGAGGTGAATTGCACTTATCAATTTTAATTGAAACTATGCGCCGTCAGGGTTATGAGTTTCAGGTGTCACCGCCCACCGTTATCTATAAAAAAGATGCAGACGGTAGATTACTTGAACCCATTGAACTTTTGATGATTGAGTTACCCGAAGAATACGTCGGTACCGTTATGGAGCGACTTGGTACCCGTAAAGCAGAACTTAAAAATATGGGTGTTCGTGACGGTGGTTCATCACACCTTGAATTTTTAATTCCTGCACGTGGACTGCTTGGCTACCGCTCACAGTTTTTAACTGATACCAATGGTAATGGTATTATGAACCACGTGTTTAATTCTTACGAAGAATTTAAGGGTGATATTGATGCCAGAACTACGGGTTCTATCATCGTTCACGAAACTGGCGAGAGTACGGGTTACGGCCTATTTAATACCCAAAGTCGCGGTAGATTGTTTATCGGTCCCGGCACCCCCGTTTACGAGGGTATGATTGTGGGCGAAAATCCCAAAAATGAGGATATAGTTTGTAATGTTTGTAAGAAAAAGCAGATGACCAACACCCGTGCCGCAGGTAGTGATGATGCGTTGCGCATTGTACCGCACTCGGTGTTAAGCCTCGAGCAGTCGCTTGAATTTATTAAAGAGGACGAACTTGTTGAAATCACACCCAACAATATTCGTCTGCGCAAGAAGATATTAAATAAGGAAGCCCGTATGAAATACGAGGCAAAGAACAGATAATGGATTTTATTATTCTTGACCTTGAGTGGGATAGTGCATACTGTAAAAAGAAAAGCGGATTTATAAATCAGATTATTCAAATCGGTGCCGTAAAATTAGACCAAAACCTTAATTTTGTTGATAATTTTAGCCGTACCGTTCGTTCTGCTGTTTCTAAAAAGGTTACCAAACGCTTTACGGAACTTACAGGTATTACAACCGAAGATATGTTAGCCGGTATTCCGCTTAATGACGCGGTGAGAGAGTATAATGATTGGGTGGGCGACGATTTTGTAACGCTTACCTGGAGTAATTCTGATTTATACGCTATTATGAATAATGTGAAATTTCTGCTTAGTGACGGTTTACAGTTTAAGACAGGCAATTATGCCGACCTGCAAAGTTTTGTTCAAAATGAGCTAAGACTTAAAGGTCACGAAATTAACAATCAGATTTCACTGTCTGCCGCCGCCGAAATGCTTGGCATTTCAACCGATATGTTTGAATTACATACCGCACTTGACGATAGCACCATTACCGCCGCAGTTTTAAAAAAGACCTATAATGAATCGCGTTTTGCCCCCTATATTAAGGACACAACCGACCCCGAGTTTTACAAAAAACTTACCTTTAAAAAGCAGTATATTACAAAACTCACCGACCCAAGAATAGAGCCGAAGCATTTGTCGTTCATCTGTGATAAATGTTCAAACGAGGCAAAGCGTTCTAAAAAATGGAAGTATAAAAACCATTGGTTTATGACCGAGTTTATCTGCCTTAAATGCGGCAATAAATTTTTGGCAAGGGTTATGTTAAAGGTTACATACAATGGTGTAAAGGCGTCAAAGCGCATAATTTACCCAACCGAGAAGGTGCAACAGGATGTTACGGTGTAATCTTTGTCCCCGCGGGTGTAATGCCGAGCGCACACCGAGTGAAAACATAGGTGGATTTTGCGGTATGCCGTCATATCCTAAAATTGCACGTGCCGACCTTCACTTTTGGGAGGAGCCATGCATTAGCGGTACAAACGGCTCGGGCACTATATTTTTTAGCGGTTGTTCACTTAATTGTGTTTATTGCCAAAATTATGAAATAAGCCAAAATAGGAAGGGTAGGGTAATTACGCCCCAACAACTTGCCGATATAATGCGCGAGTTAGAAAGCAAAGGCGCACATAATATCAATTTCGTTAATCCCACCCATTATTTTGAGGCAATAAAGCAGGCGCTTAAAATTTATCGTCCCAATATACCGCTTGTGTATAATTCGGGCGGATATGATTTAGAAGAAAATATAAACGAAGATATTTTCGATATATATTTAATGGATATTAAATACGTATCAAGTGAAAAATCGGCAAAATATTCTTGCGCTAAGGATTATTTTGAGTTTGCATCGCGCGCCGTTAAGGCGGCATATAACTTAAGAAAAACCGTAATCGACCCAAACGGCATTATGCAAAGCGGTGTTATTGTGCGCCATTTGGTGCTACCGCTTGCCACACGCGAGGCTATAGCGGTAATTGATTGGTTTTGCGAAAATACACCTGATGCCTATTTAAGCCTTATGTCACAGTACGTTCCTTGTGGTAAAGCGGAGGAGTTTAAAGAACTTAACCGCAAAATCACCAAACGTGAGTACGAAAAGGTGTTAGAGCATTTATATACAAAATCAGTACAAAACGTTTTTATTCAGGATTATTCAAGTTCAAGCAAAAAATATATACCCGATTTTAATTTTTAGATAAAAAAAGAGATACAAACGTTTAGTTTGTATCTCTTTTGATTTTGCGCTTTTATTGTATTAAAGCAAACCCGTAGGGACAGGCGTCCTCGACTGTCCGTTGATTTGCTTTTAATCAAATTTAATTTCACCGTGTTTAGCTTCGAAATCTGCTACAATTCTTTTTAAATACTGTTCTATTTCTTTATTGGCGGAACGTCCTTCAGAATCTGCGATGTATCTAAATTTTTTAAAGAGTAATCTATCAACTCTTAATGTGTAGCGTAAAAGTTTATCTTCCATAATAACACCCCAAACAACATTATTATGACTTAATTATAATGTAAATATTGCGTCAAAACGCAAATGGTGGTATAATGACATCAAAACGACGAATAATTTTAAAGAGATATCATTAAAATAGCAATTATAGGTTTAAGATATTTTTGGCCCGAAAAATGCGTATAAAAAAGGGGCGAACAATGTTCGCCCCTAGGTATCAACTGTCTGTGGATTTGTTTTTAATCAAATTTAATTTCGCCGTGTTTTGCTTCGAAATCTTCAATCGCATTTCTTATTAAAATTAAAATTTCACTGTTAGCACTGCGCTGTTCATAGTCGGCTATAACATGTAATTTGTTGAGCATTTTCTCGTCTATTCTTATTGATAAACTTTTTGTAGCCATAATGCACCTCGTTTGTATTTATTTTGTGTTTATTTTAGACGCATTATGTGTTATAATGTTTGAAATGGAATTAAAATATATCTAAAATAATTCCAAAAGAGGTGTTAATATGAAAATAGCAATAATTGGTTCAAGAAATTTAAAGGTTAATAATTTAGGTGAATATTTACCTATTGGCGTAACAGAAATTGTATCGGGCGGTGCCAAGGGGATAGATACCTGTGCGAAAATATACGCATTAAAGAACAATATTAAATTAACCGAGTTTTTGCCCGAATATGAAAAATATGGTAAACGTGCACCACTTATAAGAAATCTTGAAATTATTGATTATGCCGACGAGGTAATTGCTTTTTGGGACGGCGAGTCACATGGTACTAAGTATGTAATAGACAATTGCAGAAATAGAATTAAAAAGATTAAAATATATGTTGCAAAAAAATAAACAGCAGGTTTGAGCCTGCTGTTTTTTATTCACTTATAAGTCCGTTCATATCGTATATGCCGGCTGACTTTCCGTTTAAGAACTTAGCGGCTTTAACGGCACCAAAGGCAAACACATTTTTAGAAAAAGCCTGGTGGGTGAGTGACACAACCTCGTTATCACCTGCAAATATAACCTCGTGCTCGCCGACAATAGTGCCACCTCGTACCGAGTGAATACCTATCTCGTTTTTACTGCGCTTTTCGCGTTTTGAATGGCGGTCATACTCATAAATCATCTTATTATCCATTGTATCGTTTATGGCATTTGCCAACATAATGGCGGTACCTGATGGTGCATCGATTTTTTGATTATGATGTTTTTCAATAATTTCAATATCATAATCACTGCCGAGTATCGCCGTAGCTTTTTTGGCAAGCGATACAAGAAGATTTATGCCAAGCGACATATTGAATGAGAAGAAAATAGGTATGTTCTTTGCTGCAGAATTGATTTTCTCAATCTGTGAATCGTTGTAACCTGTTGTGCAGATAACGGTAGGCATATTATTTTTAAGGGCGAATTCAAGCATACCATCAAGTGCGGCAGGATTTGAAAAATCAATTACAACGTCTGCCTTAGGCAAATTTTCAAAACTTGTATATACGGGGTAATCGGTTTTGCCGATTATAAATGGGTCTACGCCGGCAACGATTTCACATGCAGTGTCGTTTGCAACTATATCGGTAATAACTCTGCCCATTTTACCCGAGCAACCACTTAAAATAATTTTAAGCATTTTTTCACATCCGTTGATTTATTTTACAAGGCCAACTTTTTTAAGTTCGCAAATAAGAGCTTCGCGTTTAGCATCGCTCATGGGGACGAGCGGTAGACGACAAGGACCTGCCTCAAATCCCATAATGTTAAGAGCTTCTTTAACGGGGATGGGGTTAACGTCGCTGAAAAGAGCGTTTATAAGACCGATATATTTAATCTGAATGTCGGCAGCCTCTTTTACGTTACCTTCAAAATATGCTTGACACATTCTTTGGGTCTGTGCGGGTGCGACATTGGAAACAACCGAGATAACACCCTTACCGCCGACCGAAAGCAGCGGAACAATTTGATCATCATTACCGGAATAAATATCGAGTGAGTCGCCACATAAGGATCTTGTCTTAATAACCGAAGCCAAATCACCATTTGCCTCCTTTGCGGCTACGATGTTTTCGTGCTTAGCAAGTTCGGCATAGGTTTCGGGTAAAATGTTCATACCTGTACGCGATGGTACATTGTAAACAATGATAGGTGCGTTAACTCTATCGGCAACATAATTATAATGCGCTACAAGACCTGCCTGTGAGGTTTTATTGTAGTAGGGTGTAACCATAAGTAAAGCATCGGCACCAACGTCAATAGCCTCTTGACAGATACCTGCAGAGTATGCAGTATCATTACTGCCTGCACCCGCAATTACGGGCACTCTTTTAGCGGTGTAATCAACAACGGCTCTAACAACGTCAATATGCTCTTTGTAGTTAAGGGTTGATTTTTCACCTGTTGTGCCGCAAACAACCAAAGCGGCAATACCGGCATCAATCTGTGAATCAACCAAATTTTTAAGTTGCTCAAAATTAACCGAGCCGTCGTTATTCATAGGGGTGATAAGCGCTGTAGCGGCACCCTTGAAAATAGTCTTTTTCATGTAAAAGCCTCCAATTAGTCTATGTAACCTTCTGCACAGAGAAGTTCGGCAAGTAATACTGCGCCGCCTGCAGCACCGCGAAGGGTGTTGTGTGAAAGACAAACAAACTTGTAGTCGTACTGACTGTCTTCACGAAGACGACCGATAGAAACTGCCATACCGCCTTCGAGGTTGCGGTTAAGTTTGGTCTGCGGCATATTATCCTCAACAAAGTAGTTAAGGAACTGCTTGGGTGCGGAAGGGAGTTCTAACTCCTGCGGACGACCCGAGAAAACTTTCCAGTCGTTTAAGATTTCTTCCTTAGTGGGTTTCTTATCAAAACTTACGAACACAGCCGCCATATGACCGTCAGAAACAGGAACACGTAAGCACTGAGCGGTGATTTTGGGTTCTGTAGCGTTTACAATAACGTCACCCTCAACCTTACCCCAGATTTTAAGCGGTTCATTCTCTGATTTTTCTTCTTCACCACCGATAAAGGGGATTACGTTGTCAACCATTTCGGGCCAACGCTCAAAGGTTTTACCTGCGCCTGAGATAGCCTGATATGTACAAACAAGGCTCTTTGTAATGCCATATTTAGAAAGAGGGAAGAGTGCGGGTACGTAACTTTGAAGTGAGCAGTTTGACTTAACTGCAACAAAGCCGCGTTTAGTACCGAGACGCTTGCGCTGTGATTCGATAACCTTTGCGTGTTCGGGATTGATTTCAGGAATAATCATCGGAACGTCCGAAGTGCCTCTGTGTGCGCTGTTGTTTGAAATAACGGGACACTCAAGACGCGCATAAGCCTCTTCAAGAGCCTTGATTTCATCCTTCTTCATATCAACTGCGCAGAAAACAAAATCAACCGACTTTGCAATTTTTTCCATATCTGCAGTAGCGTCGAGCACCATCATCTTTTTAACCTCTTCAGGCATAGCATCCTGCATAGCCCAACGGTTACCGACAGCCTCCTCGTATGTTTTGCCTGCAGAACGGCTTGAAGCCGCCATAACCTCAATATCAAACCACGGATGATTTGATACGAGCAAAACAAAACGCTGACCTACCATACCGGTAGCGCCTATAATACCAACTTTGTACTTCTTCATAAATAATCAGCCTTTCGAGTAATAAATTTGCAAATTTAAAATTAAGTATTGCCTAATGGCGAAATTTGCAATATAATACAAAAGATATGTATTGATAATATTATTATATTAAAATATAGCATTGTTTAGTATGTTTGTCAAGAAAGGACAGCCACTTTATTTATGAGAAAGAGCGATTTTTTTTACCATTTACCCGAAGAGCTAATCGCACAGACCCCGATTGAGCCTCGCGACTCGTCGCGTCTTATGACGTTTGCGCGTTCAGGCGGTGAAGTGGGGCATACCGTTTTTAATCAGTTAGATAACTTTTTAAAGGCGGGGGATACACTTGTTCTTAATAACACGAGGGTTTTACCTGCACGAATTTTCGGCACTCGTCGTGATACGGGTGCGGTAGTTGAATTTGTGCTTTTAAAGCAAAAATCTACACTTGTTTGGGAGTGTATTGCGGGTCCCGGTAAAAAGGCAAAAACGGGTACTTCTTTTGTCTTTTCGGACGATTTATCGGCAAACGTTATTGACGTTTTACCCGATGGTAACCGAATTATAGAATTTACCTGCAATGGTGAGTTTTTCTCGGTACTTGAAAAGGTAGGACAGATGCCGTTGCCGCACTATATTAAAGAAAAACTCCAAAATAACGAGCGTTACCAAACCGTTTATTCTAAAGAACTTGGCTCGGCGGCGGCACCAACCGCAGGTTTGCATTTTACAAAAGAAATGCTTGAGCGGTTGTCGGCTAAAGGCATCAACATAGCCTACGTTACCTTGCATGTGGGTCTCGGCACCTTTAGACCCGTTAAGGTTGACGAAATTACCGACCATAAAATGCACTCTGAGCATTACTGTATATCAGAAGAAACGGCAAAGGTTATAAACGAAACCAAGAAAAACGGCGGCAGAGTTATATGTGTAGGCACTACTTCTTGCCGTACGCTTGAAAGTGCGGCTACCAAATTCGGTGAAATTAAAGAGTGTAGTGATGATACCGATATATTTATCTATCCGGGTTATGAGTTTAAGGTTATGGATGGTCTAATTACCAATTTCCATTTGCCTGAAAGCACGTTAATAATGCTGGTTTCTGCATTTGCAGGATACGAAAACACAATGAATGCCTATAAAAAAGCCGTCGATGAAAAATACCGATTTTTCAGTTTTGGCGACGCGATGCTCATCCTATAGCGGATGAGCAGGTAAGAAGTAATAGGTAATAGTGAAGAGGTAAGGTGTCGGCTTCGCCGACGGATTATTAATTTTTCACATATCCCGTAAAC
This sequence comes from Clostridia bacterium, assembly GCA_017436255.1. Lineage (GTDB taxonomy): Bacteria > Bacillota > Clostridia > Oscillospirales > Acutalibacteraceae > SIG565. Next base: position 22,041 of record JAFSDK010000037.1, on the reverse strand, counting down.
TTCGGCGATGCTATTATTATTTTATAAAAGATAAGGAAAAACACGATGTTCAAATTACTTAAAACAGAGGGTAATGCCCGTCTTGGAGAATTTCACACCAATCGTGGTGTTGTGAAAACACCTGCTTTTATGAACGTTGCTACACAGGGCGCAATAAAAGGTGCGGTATCGGCGGCAGACCTAAAAACAGTTGGTTGTCAGGTAATGCTTAGCAATACATATCATCTGCATGTTCGCCCCGGTGACACCCTTATAAAGGAATGTGGCGGACTTCACAAGTTTTCTACTTGGGACGGCCCTATATTAACAGATAGCGGCGGATTTCAAGTGTTTTCTTTAGCAGCTTTACGCAAAATTAATGAAGAGGGTGTAACTTTTAACTCACACGTTGACGGACGCAAAATATTTATGGGTCCCGAAGAAAGTATGCAGATACAATCAAACCTTGGCTCCACTATCGCTATGGCATTTGACGAGTGTGTTGAAAACCCTGCCGAGCATAGATATTCAAAGGAATCTTGCGAGAGAACAACACGTTGGCTTAAACGTTGCAAGGCAGAAATGGCGAGACTTAATAAATTAGATACAACCATTAACCCTGAGCAGATGCTCTTTGGTATAAATCAAGGTTGCACATATAATGATTTAAGAGTTGAGCATATGAAAGAAATTGCCGAACTTGACCTTGACGGATATGCCGTTGGCGGTCTTGCGGTAGGCGAGCCTACCGAGGTTATGTACGACGTACTTGACCATGTTTGTCCGGAAATGCCAACCAATAAAATACGGTATTTAATGGGCGTTGGCACACCGCTTAATATTTTAAACGGGGTAGAGCGCGGTATTGATTTATTCGACTGTGTTATGCCCAGCCGTAATGCACGTCACGGACATCTTTTCACTTCAAAAGGTATTATAAATATCAATAATCAAAAGTATGACCGTGATATGACACCTATTGATGAAAATTGCGATTGTCCTGCTTGCAGACGATATAGTAAGGCATATATTCGCCATCTGCTAAAAAGCGGTGAAATGTTGTCACAACGTCTTCTTGTACTTCATAATTTGTATTTTTACAATCATCTTATGGAGGATATAAGAACGGCACTTGAAGAGGGTCGTTTTGCTGAGTTTAAAAAGGAAAAAGAAGCGATATATGGTCAAAGAATATAAATAACCCTTGCTTTTTAAAGGTAATAAGGTTATAATAAATTTCAGTAATTTAACGGAGGTTTAAATAATGTATTTGTTAGAAGGACAAGCTGGTAAAGCCGCTGGCGGTAATATGTGGGTAATGTTACTTATCTATGCCGCAATTTTTGCAGCATTCTATTTCTTCTTCATTCGTCCACAGAACAAGAAGAAAAAAGAAGAGGAGAAGATGAGAAATAATCTTCAAATCGGTGATGAAATTATCACAATCGGTGGTTTCCACGCAAAGGTTGTATCGGTTAAGGAAGACAGCATTGTTATTGAGTCAGTTCTTGACCATTCAAAGCAGAAATTGGCTCGTTGGGCAATTCAGTCAAATTTGACCGTTCATGACGATGCACCTGCCAAGAAATAATTAGGTTATATTTTAAACCCCTTCGGAATAGTATATTCCGGAGGGGTTTTTAATGTTTAAAAGTATTTCAAATGACAACAAGAGCTTTTATATAAACGTACTTATAGGTGCGGGTATTGGTATCGTGGTAACATTAATTTTGCTTTTTGGTATAGCGGCAATTATGGTATTAGGCGGTATGGGTTCGTCCTATGCGTCACCGCTTTCAAGTGTTGCGGCGGCAATAGGCGCATTTATTGGCGGATATTTCTCTGCCCGTAAAAATGGTGCCAAAGGGCTACTGGGTGGTTTGCTTGTAGCAGCAGTTATGTTTATTTTATTTTCGGTAGTGGGTGCATTTGTAAGCGAGCAGGTTTCACTTATGTCATTTATCCGACTTGTTATAATTGGTTTAGCGGCATCAATAGGCGGAATTTTAGGGGTTAATAAATCTTCAAAGGTGAAAATAGTATAAAAAAGCAGTGCTTAAGTCTAGCACTGCTTTTAAATTATTTGCTTCGTGGATATGGTTTCTTTTCATCGGTTAACTCGGCAAGGTAATCCATACTTGTACCCAAAGCAATAGCAATGCGTCGGCATTGCTCAAAAGTGTAGTAGCGTTTACCACTTTCTATTTTTGAGTAGTCACTTTGGTCTATTCCTGTGAGCATTTGCATTTTAACTTGGGTATAACCTTTTTCTATACGAAGTGCCTTTAATCTGCTCATAATATCACCTCATAATAATTATGGCAAATTGACCTATTGACGTTAGGGTGAAATTGACCTATAATTATATTGGTGATAGTGAATGAACGGATTTGTATGTACTTTTTTTGGTAATAGAAATGCTACTAAAGATATTATGCCGCAATTATACGATAATATTGAACAAATAATTAAAACGGATGTAGAATTTTTTATGTTGGAAATCACGGTAATTTTGACGCAATGGTATCAAAAACTCTGCAACAGCTAAAAGAAAAATACGATATAAAAGTTTATATTGTGTTGGCGTATATGCCTAATGGTAACATAATAAAATACAAGCACAATACAATACTTCCGACAGGAATAGAAAAAGTCATTCCTAAATTTGCAATAATATATCGAAACAAGTGGATGATTGAAAAATCCAATATAATAATAACGTACGTAAGGGATAAATTTGGGGGTGCGGCTCAATTTAAAGAATATGCAAAAAACAAGAACAAAACAATAATTGAATTATATAAATAAAAAGGCGTGAATTTCACGCCTTTTTGTATTTTATGCCATAATGAATTGTGTATCATTATCCCACTTCTCACGAAGCGTTGTGTAACCGTCATCCCAATCAAGCTCGTAATCAGCAGAAAGACGGATATCGGCCGAAGAAGCACCAACAAGAATATGATAGGTGTCAGGCTCTGCATACCAATCGTGTAGACAGGTGTTGTAATAAGCAAATGAACGTTTGTTGAGTGTTATGCTAACGGTTTTGGTTTCACCGGGCTGCAACTCAACCTTAGCAAACTCTTTGAGTTCTTTAATAGGTCTTACAACGCTCGGGTCGTGCTGCTGCACGTAAATCTGAGCAATTTCTTTGCCCTTAACATCGCCTGTGTTGGTAATGTCAAAGGTAACGGTAACGGTTTCATCGGGGTTATTACTCTTATCGGGAGTTACCTTAATGTTGCTATATTCAAAGGTAGTGTATGAAAGACCGTGACCAAACGGGAACCATACGTCTTCGGGGTGTTTATCGTAGTAACGATAACCAACTTCCATACCTTCTCTGTACACAACCTTACGACCATCGCCGCGCCGGTCAAGTCGCGGATCGAGTTTGTTCATAAAGGTCATCGGTAACTTACCACAGGGGTTAGACTTACCAAAGAGAACGTCGGCAATAGCCTTACCGCCGCCTTCACCACAAAGCCACATATGAACAATAGCCTTAGGCGGTTTCATAAAGAAGTAGTTTGATACAGCGCAACCGGCCTGTTGAATAACAACGGTGTTGCGGTTGAAACGACAAACGTCGGTTGCAAGGCGGCTCATATAGAAGGGGAAGCTAAGCTCAATTCGGTCATCGCCCTCCATCTCATAATATGGAGGCATACCGATAAAAAATAACACCAAATCGGCCTCTTTTATAGAGTTAATCATAACGTCACGAAGCGCCATATCAATACTACCGCTAAACATATCGTAAAGGGGTTCGTATGTAACTTCAATGTCGTTTTCTTTTGCGTACTGTCTTATGTAATCAAGCGGACTGTCAAGTGACGCGGGGTCAATAGTAACACCGCCGCAAAGGTTACCACGCATTTCGTAATAACCCGATACCGCAAGGGGCTCTTCGGCATATTTACCAAGAACGGTAATCTTCTTAACCTTTTCGGGACTAATAGGCAATATTTTGTCCTTGTTTTCAAGAAGTACAATACCGTCAGCCGATGCTTCCCTCGCTAACTTATGTAAATCTTCTCTAACGTAAGGCTCATTGCTTCTCGGCATATTTAATATACCGTCGGCAAGACGAAGCACACGTTCTGCGCACTTATCAATATCTTCTTCGGTACACCAACCGCGTTCAAGACCTTTTTTAAGTTTTTCTTCAAAGTCTTTTTGATTAGGCATACAAAGGTCAAGACCTGCGTGTACGGCCTTTGCGTAGTTATGGTCTGCGCCCCAGTCAGAAACAACAAGGCCGTCATAACCCCATTCATCTCTTAAAACTTCGGTTAGTAACCAGTGGTTTTCTGAAGCGTATACACCGTTAATTTTGTTGTAAGAACACATAACGGTAGTGGGGTTAGAATCCTTTACCGCCATTTCAAAGGGGGTGAAGTAGATTTCGCGCATAGCGCGTTCATCATTACATTCGCTATTGATAATGTTACGTAGATTTTCTTGGTTGTTCATAGCAAAGTGTTTAAGTGACGTACCAACACCTTCACCTTGAACGCCCTTAATATATTCGGTAGACATTACGCCCGATAAATACGGGTCTTCAGAAAAATACTCAAAGTTACGGCCGCAAAGGGGATTACGATGAATATTTGTAGCAGGGGCTAAAAGGATATCAATCTCGTGTGCAATACAGTTTCTTGCAATTGCCGCACCAATTTTTCTTACCATATCGCGGTTGAAGGTAGCCGCCATACCCGTTTCACTTGGGAATGCAACGTCACCACCGCCGCCGATACGCTCTTTCCACGGGCAACGAACACCCGATGTAGCATCGGACATTTGTACCGTTCCAATATCATGTTCGGGTAGCGGAACAGTATTCATTTTTACACCGTTAAGAAGTTTAATTTTCTCATCAAGCGTAAGTTTTGACACTATAGCCTTATAGTCTTTCATTATTTTACCTCCTTGCAAGGCGAATTACATCTATATTATAACAACATATTGTAGTTTTGCAATATGAATGTTCATAATATTGTTGTTTTTTTGAAAAAATTGACATAATTTTATTGCTTTATGGTGAACTACTTGGTATAATTATTTTAATAAATTAACATAAGGTTCAAAAGGGGAATATTTATGCTAAATTACAAAAAAATCATTGCTGAATTAACACTTGAAGAGAAGGCACTTCTCTTAACGGGTGACTTTGAGAAGAAAATGCAGACACATGATATACCGGAAAAAGGTATACGCAGTATATTTATGTGTGACGGCCCTTCAGGTGTTAGACACGTGTGGGATGATGGCGTGCCCGGTGGCGACGTTGCTTTTGCGCCGGCAATTTCAATGGCATCTACATGGGATAGAGAGCTTATAAACGAAGTTGGCCACGGACTTGGTAAAAGTTGTATTGCACATAACGTTGATATGCTTTTGGCACCTGCAGTTAACCTACATAGAAACCCCCTTTGCGGTAGAAACTACGAGTATTTCTCCGAAGATCCGTTTTTGGCAGGTGAACTAGCCGCTGAATATATTAAGGGTGTTCAGTCTGAAGGTGTTGGTACTTCGCTTAAGCACTACGCTATGAACCATCAGGAGCGCTTTAGAAGTGAATTGAGTGTTAACGTTGATGAACGTACAATGCGCGAACTTTATCTTCGCGTTTTTGAAATTGTAGTAAAAAAATCTCAGCCTACTTCGGTTATGTGTGCGTACAATAAAGTTAATGGCCCTTACTGTTCCGAAAACAAAAAATTACTCACTAAAATTTTGCGTGACGAGTGGGGATTTGAGGGTGAACTTATCTCTGACTGGAGTGCTATTCATAATCCCGGTAAGGCTTTTGCCGCAGGTATGGACCTTCAGATGCCGGTAAACAGAAAAATCGTTGACGACGTAAAATTAGGTCTTGAACGCGGTTGGTGTACTATGGAGGATATTGACCGTGCAGTTGAAAACAACCTACGCCTCGTTGACAGAATTCTTGATATGAACAGAAGTGACGAACCGTACAATCGTGATGAGGTTCATGCTATTGCACAAAAAGCGGCAGCCGATGGTATCGTAATGCTTAAGAACGAAAAAAATATTCTTCCCCTTACTGCAGATAAGAAGATTAAAACCATTGCCGTTTTAGGTAAGTTTGCAGAAGACCCGATGTACGCCGCAGGCAACTGGACAAGCGGCGGTGTAACCGTTAATTTTGAGTCGGTTGATAAACCCCTTGACTTTATTAAGAAATATGCCGAAGAGATTGGCGCCGAAGTAATTTATGAGCCGCTTTATCAAAAAGAGTGCGGTGAATTCGGTATGCCACTTCGTGATAAGATGATTAAAACAATGGCTAAGGGTGACGTTGCTATATTCTTTGCGGGTTATCACCCGTACCACGGCGTTGAGGGTGACGACCGTCTTGACCTTTACTTGCCATATAGCATGACAAGACTTGCAAGTGAGGTTGCGCGTATGCATCCGAAGAGCATTATTGTTCAGCAGAATGGTTGCGCTATCGCTCCTTATGATTATCTTGGTGACCCCAAGGTTATTTTGCAGACCTGGATGACGGGTGAGGGCGGCGGTAAAGCCGTTGCCGATGTTTTATTCGGTAAAGTAAACCCCAATGGTAAATTGCCCTGTACCTTTATGCGTGAGATGGACCCCGATATTGAATTCCCGGGTGATGGCAGAAAACTTGATTATAAAGAGAGAATGTTCATCGGATATCGTTATTACGATAAACATCCCGAAAAGGTTTGGTATCCTTTTGGTCACGGTTTATCATATACTACATTCGAATATAGCAATCTTGTTATCACACCTGAAAGAAGCGATGATCCCAAACAGGTTGTTAAGGTACAGTTTGATATTACCAATACAGGTGATGTAACAGGTAAAGAAATTGCACAGGTTTACGTATCGGCTAAAGATGGTACAATTGTTCGCCCGATTAAAGAACTTCAGGGCTTTGATAAGGTTGAACTAAAGCCGGGTGAAACTAAAACCGTTACTATTGAACTTGACGAGCGCTCATTTGCATATTGGAATACAAATGAAGATGATTGGCACGTTGAGTCGGGTGAGTATGATATTATGGTTGCAGCTTCGGCTACCGATATTCGCTTAAGTGGCGTTTATACTATTGAATGGGATAAGGATTATACAATTGCAAGAGAACGCTGGGACGACGCTTGGGCTCACAAAGTTATTATGGCAGGTAACGAATAATAAACACAAGGCAGCGTCATTTTATGGCGCTGCTTATTTTGAAGGATAAGAAATGTTAGATTTATGGAACTATCTTAAACAAACTAAAAAGCCGATTTATCTGTATGGTACCGGAAACGGTGCCGATAAGATTTTAGATGAACTTATACGTCGAAACATCTCGGTCAAGGGTGTATTTGCATCAGACGGATTTGTGCGCGACCGCTATTTTAGAGGTTTTAAGGTTATATCATTTAGTGATGCGATTTCAGAGTCGCCCGATTTAATTGCGCTTTTATCTTTCGGCTCACAGTTGTCCGACGTTATAGAAAATATCAAAGAGATTTCAAAGAAGTGCGAATTATATGCACCCGACGTTGAGGTTATTGGCGGTCAAAGTATATTTGATTTATCTTACGCAAAAGAACATATTGACTCTTTAAAACAAGCATATAATCTGCTTGCTGATGACCTTTCAAAAAAGGTTTTTGAAAATATTGTACTCTATAAATTAACGGGTAAACTTGATTATCTATTTGAAATTGAAACAGATAAGAGTGAAGCATATTCGCTTTTAAACTTTACAGATGAAGAGTCTTATTTGGATATTGGCGCATATAACGGTGATACTGTTAAGGAATTTATAGAATATACTAAGTGCAGTTATCAAAAGATAATAGCGGTAGAACCTGATGCCAAAAACTTCAAAAAATTAACTGCCAATACCGATAAATACAAAAACGTAACCCTTATAAATGCAGGCATATCCGACCAAAAGGGCACGATGCTTTTTGCTATGCGCGGTGGACGCAATTCATCTGTAGGAGAGGGCACCGAAATAGTTAAAGAAAGTGTTGACAGCATTTTAAATGGTGAGAAAATTTCATATATTAAAATGGATGTTGAGGGTCAAGAATATGCAGCAATAAAAGGCGCGCAAAAAACACTTATTACCCACTCGCCAAAACTTAATATAGCGGCATATCATCGTAATGAAGATATTTTCACTTTGCCGTTACTTATAAACGAAATGAGTCCAAACTATAAAATATATATGCGACATCATCCTTACGTTCCCGCATGGGATACAAATTTTTACGTTATCAGAGGTTAATTTATGAATTTATCGGAAATTTTATCAAAGGTAGACCACACACAACTTGGCACAACTGCTACCGAGCAGGATATAGTGACTTTGTGTGATGATGCGATTCGTTTTGGCACTGCTACGGTTTGTATTCCGCCTTCATACGTAGCATTTGCAAAACAAAGGTATGGCGAAAATTTGAAAATATGTACCGTAATCGGTTTCCCAAATGGCTACAATACCACTTCGGTTAAGTGCTTTGAGACCGAGCAGGCGGTAAAAGACGGTGCCGACGAAATTGATATGGTAATAAATATCGGTTGGCTAAAGGATAAAAAATACGATAGTATTTTAGATGAAATAAATCGAATTAAAAAGAGTTGCGGTGGCAAACTTCTAAAGGTTATTATTGAAACCTGTCAGTTGACTGATGATGAGAAGATTAAAATGTGCGAAATTGTGTCAAATTCAAACGCCGACTATATTAAAACCTCAACAGGTTTTTCAAACGGTGGCGCTACATTCCAAGATATAGCACTGTTTAGTGAAAATGTAATCAACAAAAAAATAAAGGCGGCAGGTGGTATATCGTCTATTGCCGATGCCGAAAGATTCATAGAACTTGGTGCCGATAGACTCGGTACCAGTAGAATTGTAAAAATTGTTAAGGAGAAGGAAAATGGCAGAGAAGTTATATCCGACACCACATATTAATGCAGTCCCTGAAGACTTTGGCAAAACGGTACTTATGCCGGGTGACCCGTTACGCGCAAAATACGTTGCCGAAAATTATTTAGAACAAGCCGAACTTGTAAATAACGTTCGCGGTGTGCAGGGTTACACCGGATTTTATAAGGGCGTAAAGGTATCGGTTATGGCAAGCGGTATGGGCATGCCGTCTATGGGCATTTATAGTTATGAGCTGTTTAATTTCTTTGGCGTTGAGAATATAATTCGCATAGGCTCTGCCGGGTCTATGCAGAAGAGGGTTAAGGTGCGTGATGTTGTTTTGGGTCAAGGCGCTTGCACCAATTCATCATATGCTAATCAGTATGAACTTGGCGGTACCTTTGCACCTATTGCCGATTTTTCACTTTTACAAAAAGCAAGCCAAATTGCTACCGATTTGGGACTTAACTATCACGTAGGCAATCTGCTTTCAAGCGATACCTTTTATAGCGATACCAAGGGCGGCGACTGGGCAAAAATGGGCGTACTCGCTGTTGAGATGGAGGCGGCGGCACTTTATATGAACGCTGCACGCGCATCCAAAAAAGCGCTTGCAATTTGCACTATTTCGGATAGTCTTGTTACAGGTGAGGCTACTTCGTCAGAAGAGCGCCAGAATTCCTTTAATGATATGATGAAGTTGGCGCTTGAATTAGCTGTAGCGGCGGAGAAATAGTATGAAAAGAATTTTCCTTATTGTGCTTGATAGCGTAGGTGTAGGCTTTTTACCCGATGCGGCAGAATATGGCGATAGCGGTGCTGACACAATGCGACGTATATCACGTTCTGAAAAATTTAATATACCTACCTTAATTAAATTGGGACTCGGCAATATAAACGGCATTGACTATCTTGAAAGTACAGATAATCCACTTGCTTCATACGGTAAAATGTGTGAAATTTCAAAGGGCAAGGATACCACTACGGGACATTGGGAAATTGCAGGGCTTAACATTAAAAAGCCTTTTCCAACCTATTCGGGCGGATTTCCCGATAGCGTTATAAAAGAGTTCGAAGAAAAAACGGGCAGAAAGGTTATCTGTAACAAGGTTTATTCGGGCACCGAGGTTATAAAGGACTATGGCGAAGAGCATATAGAAAGCGGTGCTTTAATAGTCTATACTTCGGCAGATAGTGTGTTTCAAATTGCGGCGCACGAAGACGTGGTCGGTGTAGAGGAGTTGTATCGTTACTGTGAAATAGCGCGCGAAATACTCAAAGGTGAACACGGCGTCGGTCGTGTTATCGCACGCCCCTTTACGGGTGAATATCCGTTTAGTCGCACATCTCGTAGACACGATTATTCGTTAGCACCTATCGGTCAAACGGTGTTAGATGCCCTAAAAGATAACGGATACGACGTAATTGCCGTTGGCAAAATTAACGATATTTTCGCATCCCACGGCATTACAAAGAGCATATCTACTACCGATAATGACGACGGTATGCGAGTGACCGACCAAATAGTTAATTGGGATTTTAATGGTCTGTGTTTTGTTAACTTGGTCGACTTTGATATGGTTTACGGTCACAGAAATAATATAGACGGCTATGCCGAGGCGCTAAGTAATTTTGATAAATGGCTATCTGAATTTTTACCAAAATTAAATAGTGAAGATATGCTCATAATTACTGCCGACCACGGTTGTGACCCGGGCGACAACAGTACCGACCATACAAGAGAATATGCGCCTGTTTTGGTGTATGGTGGTCGCAATACCGATTTAGGTGTAAGGCACAGTTTTGCCGATATAGCGGCAACAATTTCGGATATATTTAGTTTAGATTATAAAACTCATGGTGTAAGTTTTAAAAAGGAATTAGGTTTGTAAAATGGATGTTAAAAAACTAATTGATGCGGCAAAATGCGCGCAAGAAAATGCCTATTCACCATACTCAAATTTTTGCGTAGGTGCGGCATTGCTTTGTGGTGACGGCAAAATTTATACAGGTTGTAATATTGAAAACTCGTCATATTCGGCCACTGTATGTGCCGAACGCACGGCATTTTTTAAGGCGATTAGCGAAGGACAGAAAGATTTTACTGCTATTGCCGTAATCGGCTCGGATGATAAAATATGTATGCCTTGCGGTGTTTGCCGTCAGGTTATTAGTGAATTTTGTGGTGCCGATTTTAAGATTATTTGCGCCAATAAAACGGGTGAATATAAAGAATATACACTCGGCAAATTATTACCTTTTTCTTTCACTTTAGGAGAAAACAAATGAGAATGTATGATATAATTGCTAAAAAGCGTGACGGTGGCGAACTTAACAAACAAGAAATTGATTGGTTTATTAGTGAATATACTGCCGATAATATACCCGATTATCAGGCATCGGCACTTTGTATGGCAATTTTCTTTAACGGTATGAGTGAAAAAGAAACGGCACTTCTTACTGCGGCTATGCGCGATTCGGGTGATAAGGTAGATTTGTCCTGCTTTGGCGGTAAAACTGCCGATAAACACAGTACGGGCGGTGTTGGTGATAAAACCACCCTTATAGTAGCACCTGTTGTTGCAAGTCTTGGCGGCTACGTTGCCAAAATGTCGGGCAGGGGACTAGGCCATACGGGTGGTACAGTTGATAAATTAGAATCTATTAAGGGTTTTAAAACAACGCTTTCATCGGACGAATTTTTAAATCAGGTTAAAAATATCGGTATTGCAGTAATCGGTCAGAGCGGTAATTTAGCACCTGCCGATAAAAAACTATACGCTTTACGCGACGTTACGGCAACTGTTAACAGTATACCTCTTATTGCTTCAAGCATTATGAGTAAAAAATTAGCCGCAGGCACCGATAATATTGTGCTTGACGTCAAGGTAGGCTCGGGCGCCTTTATGAAAAATCTTGACGACGCAAAAGATTTGGCACAGGCAATGGTTGATATAGGTTATAATTGCGGCAAAAAGGTTTCGGCACTTATTACCAATATGGACGTGCCACTCGGCTATGCTATCGGTAACGCCTTAGAGGTTAAAGAGGCGGCCGCGGTGCTAAAAGGTAATATAAACAGTGATTTAGCCAAGGTGTGTATAGCGTTGGCGTCTAATATAATAAGTCTTGTTAAAGGGATTGATATTAATCAATCTGAATTACAGGTTAAAAAAGCTTTATGCGACGGTTTGGCATATAACAAGTTTTTAGAGTGGATTACCGCACAGGGCGGCGATGTTTCGGTATTTGATGACCTTGAAAATTTTGTAAAGGCAGAGTATAATGTAGAAGTCTTCTCCGAGGCGGACGGATATATAACCAAGATGGATGCTGAAAAATTGGGGATCGTTTCGGTAATGCTCGGTGGTGGTCGTGCTACCAAGGATGATGAAATAGACTTTAAAGCAGGTCTTGTTTTGGCGCATAAAACAGGGGATTTAGTAAAAAAAGGCGAAAAAATTGCAACACTTTATTCAAATACCGTGAAGGATATGTCTAAAGCTGTAGCGTTATTTAACCAAGCCATTGTTGTAGGTGAACAAAAGCCGTTGGATGCGCCGCTTGTATACGAGGTCGTTACAAAAGATGTATAAATATATTTTGAAACGCTCAAACCGAAAAACGTTATCACTTAAGATTGATAGCGATTTAAACGTAGTTGTTTCGGCGCCATTATTTTTAAGTAAGGCAAAAATTGACGATTTTGTTTTAAAACATACTGTGTGGATTAACAAAAAAATTGAGATTATTAAAAATCGTCAAAACACCTTGGCGGTTTTAAGTAATGAAAGGGTAGCGCAGTTAAAACAGATGGCGGCGTTAGTTTTGCCAAAACGTGTAGAATATTATTCGCATATTATGGGTGTTACACCTACGTCGGTTAAAATTACGTCGGCCAAGAAAAGATTTGGCAGTTGTAGCGGTAAAGGCGGTATATGTTTTTCATATTTACTTATGCTTTACCCGCAAGAAGCGATAGATTACGTTGTAGTGCATGAACTGGCACACATAAAACACCATAATCACTCACGTGAGTTTTATGATTTTGTAAAAGAATTTTTGCCCGACTATAAAGTAAGGGAAAAGATATTAAAAAAGGAGTTATTGAAAATGGCTAAAAAACTTAATAACACTTATAAAAAAGCCACACAGGATAAGGAACTTACCGTTGTTTATTTTGGTGGTTCGGTTACTGCAGGCACTTGTGCCTCGGTTCCTGACGAAACAAGTTGGCGCGGTATTATAGGCGAATATCTTGTAAAGAGATTCCCTGATGCAGAAGTTAAAAACGTAAAGGCTGCTATTGGCGGTACGGGTACGGGTATTGGTCTTTTCAGAATGGATGAAGACGTTATTGCCCACAAACCTGATTTAGTGTTCATTGATTTTACACTTAACGATAAATACCAAAAATACACCTTAGAAGAAAGTGTTGTTTACTATGAATCAATAATACGCCGATTGTATGCAGCTAATCCGCTTGCAGATATAATTTGCCTATATATATCCGACCGTAACGTAGTTTATAATGGCTCCGAATGGCTTGACGAACACAAGCGTCTTGCCGACCACTATAATATACCTACAATAAGCCTTAATGACGTTTTGGCAAAAGAACTTGCCGAAACAGGCAATCCCATCGGTGATTACTTAAAAGACTGGGTTCATCCTTGCGACAATGGTTATAAGTTGTATGCTGAGGTAATACGTGAGTTTTTGGAAGAAGATTTTAATAGTGTACACGAAGAGCCTACGGCTACCTGTCCCAAAGAGCAATATTCATCTCAGCCTTTAATGCTGGGCAAAACAGAACGCGTAGCATTAAATGATATGAAGGATATAAAGGCAAACGGTTTCCTTCTTGAAGATGGTGAGTTTGGTGCAAAACAGTTGTATAATTGTTACCATAAGGGCGACGAAATCAGCTTTAAGTTTACCGGTACATACGTTGGTGCTATGGCACATTGTTGGCCTAATGAAGAAGCAACATCAAACCTTATCTGTATAGTTGACGGCGTAGAGGTTGGTTCTGCATCATTCAGAAAGAACGACCATTCTATAATTCACGTTACCTTTGCCAGAGATTTGCCGCATGGCGAGCACAGCGTAGTGCTTAGAAATGGTGAAGAGGGTAAGGGTACAATACGCACGTTCTACGTGTACGGTGAATAATATTTTTCGTATTTACATAATATGGTGTTATGAGAAAAATTAACTTTTTGAGTTTAGGATTTATATTTGCGGGCTGTTTTTTGGGCGCGGGATTTTTATCCGGTAATGAATTAAAGCAGTTTTTCGGTAATTTTGGATGGCTTGGCATTTTAGGTTGTATTATTTCAGTAGCGACAATTTGTGCCTTCGGTTTTATGATAATTTCTATTTCAAAACATAAAAATTCTGAAAAACTCGAGGATATTATTCTGCCTTTTTTATCGCCGATAATAGGTAATCTGCTTGCCGTTTTACAAACGGTCTTGGTTTTTGCCATAATCGTTATTATGACGTCAGGTGCGGCAACTTTACTGCAACAGATAATAGGTATTGACAGAACGGTTGCGGCTTTAATATTTAGCGTTATTTTGGCGGTAGTTACAATGCTTGGCATATCGGGCATATCGGCTTTTTTCTCAGTTCTGGTACCGCTTATTGCCGTGTTTTCGCTCGGCATAAGTATCTTTGTCTGTGTAAAAAACGGTTTACCTAATATAGCAGTGGGTACACCGGATGAAACAAATCCACTGCTTAGTCATTGGTTGCTTGCAAGCATATCTTATCTATCATATAGCGTATTTTCTTCGGTCGGCATAATATCACCACTTGCCAAAAACATAAATAAAAAATCGACCACTGTTTTAGGGTCAATTTTGGGCGGTGTTATACTGTTCTTAATAGCGTCTGCAATTCTATTGTCGGTCTTTTCTCTAATCCAAAATTCGCTCGGTGAGTTGCCGATGTTAAACGTTGCATTTAGCATAAATAAAGTGCTTGGCATTATATACGCGGTATTATTACTTGGTGGTATGTTTGGCGCCGCACTTACCAGTATGATGTCAATTTCAAATTATGTTAAGGTTAAGTGTTCAAAACTTAAATTGTTGCCGATTGTAGTTGTTTTATCCATTTTGAATTTTTTAGGCAGTCTTTTTGGCTTTGGCGACCTCATAGGCACTGTATATCCGCTTTTTGGATATTTAGGTTTAATTGTTTTGGCATTAATTGTGGTTAATTTTCTATTAACACTAAAAATACAAAAAAATAAATAATAAAGTAATAAACTATTGACTTTTTGCCACCGATTTAATATAATTGTTAAGTCGTGTGACAAAAAGTCAAATATTTCGATGTGTTGCGTTAGTTTGCCTGTAATTTAATATTGATAAAATAACGAGGTGTGGCTTTAGTTCTGGTAGCATTGAGTTCGACCGCTGCCTGTGGCAGAAACAGGGAGAACGAAATGGCGCCGAAACACGAGTAATGTGAACGGTAGTGAGCAGTGCGAGATTGTTTCAAGTGTAAGCGGAGTAGCAGCGCTCTCGTAAGTTTATTTGAAAAACACAAAATTTAATATTGATAAAAATAACGAGGTGTGGCTCAGTTTGGTAGAGCGCTGCGTTCGGGACGCAGAGGCCGCAGGTTCAAGTCCTGTCACCTCGACCAACTTTTTGAAAGTGCTTGTTTTAGGCAAGCGCTTTCTTTTTTTGTTTTTGCATAAAAAACGGACTTGAACCTGCGGTTCTTTCACTCTTGCGGTGCCCGACGGCTCGATACTGCCGTATCTCACTTGTCGACCGCGGCGCTTCGTTTTGCTCGCTGCATCGTCCACCGGACGCGCTCGCAACCTCACCTGTCACCTCGACCAACTTTTTGAAAGTGCTTGTTTTAGGCAAGCGCTTTCTTTTTTTGTGAAAAGCATTGACAAAACATATACTTCGTGTTACGATGTATTACGTAAAGGGAGGTATAGTATGGATATTCAGTTAAAGCGCGGACTTTTGGACGTCTCGGTATTGGCGGCAATTAAAGACGAAGATTCGTACGGTTACAAGATAATCAAAGATATGAAGCCGTATATTGAACTTTCTGAATCGACCCTATATACCATCTTGAAACGTCTTGAAACGTCTAATATGTTAACCGTTCATACTGCCGAGCATGGTGGCAGACTTCGTAAATACTACCATATTACCGACGATGGACTTAAACGTATTGAAGATTTTAAAAGTGAATGGAATGAAATCTTATCTATATACAGATTCGTGTGCAAGGAGGATTATGGTAATGAATAAGCAAGAATTTCTTGAGTTGCTGCGTAAAGGCCTATACGGTTTACCGCAGGAAGACGTTGAAGAACGCATAGCATTCTATGCCGAAATTATAGATGACCGACTTGAAGAGGGAATTTCGGAAACCGAAGCGATTGCAGCGGTAGGCTCTGTTGAGGAAATCGTATTTCAAACAGTGTCAGAAATTCCTTTTGCAAAAATTGCAAAGGAAAGAATTAAAACAAAAAGATTAAAGGCGTGGGAAATAGTGCTTTTGGTGCTCGGGTCACCAATTTGGCTCTCATTATCTATTGCTGCAGTTGCCGTGATTCTGGCGCTTTACGTGTCACTTTGGTCGGTTATAATTTCTTTGTGGGCAGTATTTGTGTCATTTGCCGCTTGTGCTTTAGGTTGTGTTGTTGGTGGCGCAGTATTAATTTACAAAGGTGATATTTACGCAGGAATTGCCGTAATTTCAGCGGGTATTATATGTGCAGGTTTTGGTATTTTTATGTTCTATGGATGCAAATTGGCAAGCAAGGGCGTTTTGATACTTACAAAGAAAATAGCAGTTTGTATTAAAAACTGCTTCATCAAAAAGGAGGAAGCGTAATGAGAAAAGTAACAAAAAAGTGGCTTATTTTAGCGACTTCCTTAATACTTGTTGGCGGTTTGATTTTTGGAGGTGTAATTGCAATGCTTAAATGGGATTTTACAAAACTGTCAACGGTCAAGTACCAAACTAATACTTATGAAATCGGCGACGCATTCACTAATATATCTATCAAAACCGATACCGCAGACATCATATTTGCGTTATCGGATGACGGAAAATGTAAAGTGGAGTGTTACGAGGAAGAAAATGCAAAGCATTCCGTAACTGTCAAAGATGGCACACTTACCGTTGAGTTGATTGACAAAAAAGCGTGGTATGACTATATCGGAATAAACTTAGGTTCACCAAAGATAACGGTTTATCTTCCAAAAACCGAGTACTCGTCTCTTTTAATCAAAGAACACACAGGTGATATTGTTATGCCAAAAGATTTTAATTTTGAGGATGTTAACATCTCGTTAAGTACAGGCGACGTTGACTTTTGTGCATCGGCTTTAAGGTTAATTAAAATAAAGACCAGTACCGGTGATATCAGGGTTGAAAATATATCTGTCGGCGCACTCGACCTTTCGGTTTCAACAGGCAAGGTGACCGTAACGGGTGCAAACTGTGTTGGCGATATTACGGTCGGTGTATCAACGGGCAAGGCATATTTTACCGACGTTAAGTGTAATAATATTACAACAAACGGAAATACGGGGGATATAACCTTTAAGAATGTTGTTGCTAAACAAAATTTCTCAATTGAAAGAAGCACCGGTGACGTTACGTTTGACGGTGTCGATGCTAACGAGATTTTTGTAAAAACCGATACTGGTGATGTGCGTGGCAGTTTGCTCAGCGGTAAAAAGTTTATAACTACAACCGATACAGGTGATATTAAGGTGCCCAAAACTGTGAGCGGTGGCAAATGTGAAATTACCACCAACACGGGAGATATAAAAATTACTTTAAAATAGATGTTTATACTTGTTAAATAGTAAGTGAGATTATAACATTTAGTTATAGGCTTTTTATTTAATTTAAGATTGCCAAACAACTAAAAATGTGTTAATATTGGTATATAAACTTTTTTGGAGTAATTTATGCAACGGTTAAATCTTAATGAAATTTTTGCAAAAAATATAATATATTTGCGTACTAAAAACAATTTTACCCAACTTGAACTTGCCGAAAAGCTTAACTATTCCGACAAGGCAGTTTCACGTTGGGAGCGGGGAGAAGCAATACCCGACGCCAAGGTTTTGGTGGCTATGAGTGAGATATTCGGTGTGACAATTGACAATATGCTAAAAAAAGAGATTAAAGAAAAGCATATTCGCCCTAAAATAAATATCCGCAACTTTAACAACATAACGGGTATTTCTTTCATTGGCGTATGGACGGCGGCTTTACTTACCTTTATTATACTTTGGATATATGGTAATCCTTTATGGCTAGTGTTTGTGTATGCCTTACCTGTATCGCTTATAGTTTTGCTTGTGTTCAATGCTGTTTACGGTAGAACTTTAAGCCGTTTTTTCATAGTTTCACTTCTTGTGTGGAGTATACTTGCCGCCGTTTATTTAACGGCTGTGTATTTCTCGGTATATTCTTGGTGGCCGATATTTTTGCTCGGTATACCGGCGCAAATTATAGTCGGTCTCAGTTTCAGAATACGCTAAAATAGGTCACTCTCATTTTTTGAGAGTGATTTTTTTTGACTCTCATTTCTTGTTTTTAATGATAGAGAACTCTACAACAACAATAGATAGTATTTTCACTTTAAAGCGGTTAAAATAATTAGTGTAAACTTTTAAGCGAGGTGCTTTATATGTCAAATTACATTTTAAGTTGTTGTTCAACAGTTGATATTTCAAAAGAACATTTAGAGTCAAGAAATATTTCATACGTTTGTTTTCATTTTTATATTAATGGCGAACATTATACCGATGATCTCGGTCAAACAATGCCGTACGAAAAGTTTTACAGTATGATGGCATCGGGTGCCGATACAAAAACTTCACAAATTAACGTAGAAGAGTTTGTCGATTATTTTGAGTCACTACTTAAAACAGGTAAAGACGTTTTACACGTAACACTTTCATCGGGTCTTTCGGGCACATATAATTCGGCATGCATTGCTGCCGAAGATTTAAAAGAAAAATATCCAAATCAAAAAATCTACGTTGTTGATTCCCTTGCTGCATCTTCGGGTTACGGACTTATTATGGATAAACTTGCCGACCTTAGAGATGGCGGTATGAGTATGGATGAACTTTATAAATGGGCAGAAGACAACAAACGTAAGATGCACCACTGGTTTTTTGCTACCGATTTAACGTTTTTTGTTAAGGGTGGCCGCGTTTCAAAGGTATCTGGTTTGGTTGGTACGGTACTTAATATTTGTCCGCTACTGAACGTTGACGTAAACGGCAAGTTGGTACCTCGTCAAAAAATACGCGGTAAGCGTGCGGTAATTCAAAAAATTGTTGAAAAGATGAAGGAACATGCAATGTTCGGCACAGATTATGACGGCAAGTGTTATATTTCAAATTCGGCATGCGCAGACGATGCCTTGCAGGTAGCTGAACTTGTTGAAAGTGATTTTACTAAACTTGATGGTAAGGTGCTTGTGAATTCTATCGGAACTACAATCGGTAGCCATACAGGTCCCGGAACAGTAGCGCTCTTCTTCTGGGGTGACGAAAGGGTAGACTAATTGAAAAAACCTGATATCAAAATGATATCAGGTTTTTATATTTTTTAATTTCCTGTACAGAATAAATACAGGAGTTGATTATTTTGAAGATTTCAAAGCAACAGTATAAAAAAATGGTACAAAAGGCATCGCCACCATCCCCAAAACTTAAAAATTTCTTTTTCGCCTACTTAATCGGCGGTTTTATTTGTATGTTAGGGCAGTCATTCAAAGAACTCTACATCTATTTAGAGTTAGAACCCGAAATTGTAAAAATGTTAGTGCCCGTAACCCTTATAGTTATCGCCGCACTTTTAACGGGACTTAAGGTGTTCGATAATATAGCAAAAGTGGCAGGCGCAGGGACATTGGTACCCATTACAGGCTTTTCAAACGCCATTGCATCACCTGCAATAGAGTTTAAAAGTGAAGGGTTCATATTAGGCGTTGGAGCCAAGATGTTCACCATTGCAGGACCTGTTATTGTCTACGGCACGGTGGCAAGTGTTGTTTATGGGGTTATTTATTGGATAACGACATTATTCTAACGCGAAAGGCTCGCCAATTGGCGAGCCTTTTTATCAACCATATATAGCATTTAGGATTTGTGTATCTGCATTGTACCAAGGCTTATTTATACCAAAAGAATAAACATTGATTACATTATTAAAGGGAAACTCCAAATTTTTTTCATTTTTTCCAATAACGGAATAGTTTCTCTTTTTAAAGTAAAACATACTGCTCTCACAAATAAAAGAACCATTTGTATTTTCAGTATTTGCCCAAGGAATTTGTTCTAATTGATCCGTGGTCGGCAGTGAATTAAACACTTCTTTATATAGTTGAAAACGAATCCATATATCTTTTACATTCGGTTCAACAGAGGAAACATAAGAAATATCATCACATACTTTTCTTAGCACAACATACTTACCGTCACAAGCTTTAAATGTTTCTTCTGTGAATTTGCTTTTATCCAAATAGTGTTTGTCAGATGTTTTTAATTGAAGTGCAACCAAATCCCCAACTTCGAATATAGGAGTCATGTGCAAATCAATCCTAATTTTCTTTTTAGGTGGTTGTGGAGATAGAAGCTTATTACGAAACTCAGTCAATGCTTTTTTGCGTTTTTCTAACGGTTTGACGCCTGCGTCTTTCCAAAGTTCTAAACCAAAACCGGTGTCGATCATAGTAATGACCTGATTTCGTATTGTGTCTGTCAAAATACCGTGTTTCCACATATAGTCTGCCAGTGAATAATAGTAATTACACCATTCTTCCTCATCGGTTTCGTCAAACATAGTACGCACATAGGCATCAATTTTTGAAAGCGCAATATCAACATCATTATAGAAAAAGGCGGCTTGATACTCAGATTTCAAATCCTGTGCAGTATCATTTCCGTTAATACTAACATTCCATGTGCCCATTTTTCCACCTCACTTTATTTCATTATACCACACCACCGATTTAATGTAAATATTTTTGCAAAATCACTGTGTCCTATATTGACGGCAGCAGAAGGCTTTATATTGGGCGTTGGCGCCAAGATTTTCACCATCGCAGGCCCCGTTATTTTATACGGTGTCGCCGCAAGCGTGGTATATGGGGTTATTTATTGGATATATACGATTTTATAATGTAGGGGCGGCAATCTGCCGCCCGCAAAAACCTAAAACAAAAACGGGCGGCTATTAGCCGCCCCTACAATTATTCCTACAATTACATATTCTCAAAATCCGGCATATCATATGCCGTGTCCAATTTGATGGGATTGTTTTCAATATATTCCCACACGGCACGATATCCCTTGTCGTTTCGTATCACTCGGTCAATAAATGATTTTTGCCAAATAGAGTGACCAATTTGCATAGAAACCCACCGTTTCATATGTCCGACCACCGTCGAAACCGTAGGGGCGGCAATCTGCCGCCCGTCCTCGTCGGTATTGATGGACAGAATCATATGGATATGGTCAGGCATAACACAATATTTATCTATGGAAATCATAGGGTAATGTTCCGAGATTTGCAGAATTGCCGTTTTCACAACCGAGCCGATTTTTGACAGGCTCGGGCGGCAATCTGCCGCCCCTACATTCCAGAGAATCGGTTTTCTATCAGAAATACAAACCGTAATGAAATATGCCCCAGGTGTGGAATAATCGTAATCTTCAATGCGGATGACTTTTCGCTTTGGTAGCTCATTCATAATTTTATACACCACCAGTGAATGCAACCGTTAACATCAATGCAGCAAAATAAAAAAATGTGGCAATAACTGGCCAAATAAAAATCCAAATCCATTTCTTTCCAATTAATTGCTTGTTCTCAGGTTGTTTTCGCTCAATTAGAAAAAATATGACACAAATAATAAACGAAATCGGTGTAACAGGATTAGCTACCCAGCCGTAAATTAAAATGTTTGCAACGCCAAAGGGTGTTCTCCAATCAGAATTGTGTGTCATTGCATAATTCGAAATTGCAAAACAAACGGTGGAGGCAACGCAGAAAAGGCAAAAGATAATTTGCAAAACAGATGTGATTTTCAAAACTTTCAATGTTTTCAT
>JAFSDK010000004.1 GCA_017436255.1 Clostridia bacterium | reverse complement strand
CGTTCGTCCTGAGCCAGGATCAAACTCTCTAAAATATTATATCTCAACACCTAAGTGTTAAAATCTTTTAGATAAGCTCTTTAGCTCATTTTTTCTAAATGCTGACGCATTTCTTTGTCCTTGATTTCTTTTGATTTCTCTTAAGAATCGTCGGGTCCTTATTAGTTCGTCGTTGTTTAATTTTCAAGGTCCGTTTTGCGCCAGCTTTTCAAGGCGCCCAATTATAATACCACAACCCATTATCTTTGTCAAGCAAAATTTTAAGTTTTTTTTACTTTTTTTGCAACTTTTTGAGTTATTGGTTATTAATAATAAATTTGTATGATTTTTGAAACAATTATTGTAATTTTTTGCGCATAATCTCAATAAGTTTTTTCTCGCGCCGTGAAACTTGCACCTGACTCATGCCTAAAACACTTGCAACTCTGCTTTGAGTGTAACCGTTAAAATATCTAAAAAATATAATTTTGCGGTCGTCAGGCGATAGTTCCTCAAGAACTCGCATCACTTCCAGGCGATTGTATATATTTTCCTCTTCACTTATTATTGGCAAATCTTTCTCCCTTATACCATCATCGTCATAATATGTTAAGGAAGTCGGTGGTACAGAGACGTTTAGCGCTTCGCTCACGTCATCGATTGTTACTCCTAATATATTAGCAAGCTCGCCCACCGTTGCGACACGGCAATGCTCTTTTTCAAATTGTTCACTCACACGTGTTACCTTTAACGATAATTCTTTTAGTGAGCGCGAAACTTTAATGCTTCCTCCATCACGAAATAACCGCTTTATTTCACCAAGTATGACCGGCACAGCATACGTCGAAAACATAAAACCTCGAGACTCATCAAAATCACGTGATGCTTTAAGTAGGCCTACGCATCCCGCTTGAAACAAATCGTCATACTCTATATTGCGTCCACTGAAACGGCGGCAACACGAATGAACAAGTCCTAAATTTTCTTTGATAAAATCTTCTTCCTTATTTAGTAGCATTGTTACTTATTCTCATACTAATTTTTTTAATCATTGTTATGCTTGTCCCTTTTCCAAGTTTCGAACTCACCTTTAGGCTATCCATAAAACTCTGCATAACGGCAAATCCAAGACCTGCACGTTCGCCGCCCGCTGTTGTAAAGAGTGGTTCCATCGCCTGCTTAATATTATCGATCCCGCAACCTTTATCACGGATACGAATAAGCAACGAATAATCATCCCTTATTTGCGCCGTTATGTAAATATTGCCTATGCTCTCACGATAGGCATGAACTATACAGTTAGTAACTGCCTCACTTACAGCAGTTTTTATATCGCTTAGTTCATCAATTGTGGGGTCTAACTGAATTGCAAATGATGAAACGGCAGCGCGCGCAAATGCTTCGTTAGCCGATCTGGACGGTATAGTTATTTTAAACTCATTTATTACTTTCATTTTCTATTCTCCTTTTTCAAGTCTCGCCAATCTTTCAATTCCTGCCAATTTCATAACTTTATATATCTGCGCAGAAGTACCTGTTATATGCAGTTCGGCCCCTACTTTTACAAGTTTTCTATATCGTCCCATAACAAGTCCGATACCCGAACTATCCATAAATGTCACCTCACTAAAATCGATTATCAACAGCGTGGGCATATTAAGATCCAAAGCACTGTCAATTTCTTCTCGCATTTCTTTAGCAGTATGATGGTCAAGTTCGCCACTTAGATATGCCGACATTACCTCTCCTGTTCGCTGAATGCTTATTGCCATATTTTTTCACCTCCAAAACTAAAACCTCTACACTAAAACAGTATAGAGGCTTCGGTTTGAAAATTTTGTCACTTTTAGTCACGATATAAAATTTTTATAAAAAAAGACCACGCGTCATATGACGCGTGGTCTTAAAATTACATTTTTGCCTTAATATCATTAATACTTGCTTCAAGCATCGAAATTTTTTCAAGAACTTTGGCAAGTTGTTCGCGTTGAGTAGCAACCAACTGTTCGGGCGCCTTAGCAATAAAGCCTGGGTTGTTAAGTTTCTTTTCAAAGAACTCCTTGTCAACCTGCGCTTTACTAAGTTCTTTACCTAAGCGCTCGAGTTCGGCAGAGAAATCAACCAACTCTGCTAACGGCAAATAGATTTTAGCAGCATCGGTAATAATACAAACCGCATCATTTTCCTCAGCCTTATCTACAACCGAAACCGCCGAAGCATAGCCTAAACGACAGATGAAACTCTGACCATCTATAAAAGTTTGCTTTGAATCGGTCTCAATAGTAACGTTTGCCTTGCGTGAAGGTGGAACATTCATTTCGGCACGACGATTACGAATAGCCTTAATAGCTGCCATAATCTTTTCAAACTCGCCCTCTTCTTTACCAAAATCAAATTCTGAATTGTAGCTAGGCCAATTTGAAATCATAATTGATTCACCATCATGCGGTATTGACTGCCAAATTTCTTCGGTTATAAACGGCATGAACGGATGTAATAGTTTTAAAATACCGTCAAGAACAAAAGTAAGTACTGCTCTTGCATTATTGGCAGAAATTTGGTCTGTACCATTAAGGCGTGCTTTTGCAATCTCAATATACCAGTCGCAGTAAACATCCCAAATAAAGTCGTAAAGTTTTTGAACGGCAAGGCCAAGTTCAAACTTATCAAGGTTATCGGTAACCTCACGTACAAGGCTATTATATTTTGAAAGAATCCACTTATCTTCAAGCACAAGATTTGTCGGCAAGGACAACTTTTCATCCGACTTCAAATTCATAAGTACAAAACGGGCTGCATTCCAAAGCTTGTTGGCAAAGTTACGGCTCGCTTCAACGCGTTCGGGAATGTATCTCATATCGTTACCCGGGCTATTACCTGTAGCAAGTGTAAATCGTAACGCATCGGCACCGTACTGCTCAATAACTTCAAGCGGGTCAACACCATTACCTAGTGATTTAGACATCTTTCTACCCTGCGAGTCACGAACAAGACCGTGTATAAGAACCGTATTAAACGGAACTTGTCCCGTCTGCTCTATTCCCGAGA
The DNA here is from genome assembly GCA_017436255.1 of Clostridia bacterium. Classification (GTDB taxonomy): domain Bacteria; phylum Bacillota; class Clostridia; order Oscillospirales; family Acutalibacteraceae; genus SIG565. The sequence continues at coordinate 27,213 of JAFSDK010000004.1, read as the reverse complement.
ACATCATACGCATAACCCAGAATGGAATAATATCATAACCTGTAACCAATGTATTTGTAGGATAATAATGTTTGAAATCTTCAGTCTCATTAGGCCAACCAAGTGTTGAGAAGGGCCATAATGCAGATGAGAACCAAGTATCTAGTGTGTCGGGGTCTTGGGTTATGTTTGAACTGCCGCAATGCTGACAGGTTGTCGGCTCGGTTTTTGATACCGTAATTTCACCACAATCTGCACAATACCAAGCAGGAATTCTGTGTCCCCACCAAAGTTGACGAGAAATACACCAGTCACGGATATTTTCAAGCCAGTGGAAATACACCTTTTCAAAACGTTGCGGAACGAACTTTGTCTCACCATTCTTAACAGCATCAATAGCGGGTGTTGCAAGAGGTTTCATCTTAACGAACCACTGTTTTGAAACACGCGGTTCAACCGTTGTATCGCAACGATAACAAGTACCAACGTTGTGGGTGTAATCTTCTATCTTAACGAGTGCACCCTCTGCTTCGAGATCAGCCACGATAGCCTTTCTTGCCTCGTATCTATCCATACCTGCGTACTTGGGATACTCGTCGGTAATTTTAGCATCGTCGGTCATTACATTAATAACGGGGAGATTATGTCTAAGGCCAACCTCAAAGTCGTTGGGGTCGTGTGCAGGTGTGATTTTAACAACACCTGTACCAAAATCGGTTTCAACGTAATCATCGGATACTATTGGTATTTGACGATGAACAAGCGGTAAATCAAGCATCTTACCAACAAGATGTTTATATCTTTCATCATTTGGATTAACTGCAACGGCGGTGTCACCTAAAAGTGTTTCAGGGCGGGTTGTTGCCAACTCTAAATAGCCACTACCATCAACAAGTGGATAACGGAGGTGCCAAAAATGGCCTGCTTGTTCTTCATACTCAACCTCTGCATCGGAGATTGAAGTAAGACAATGCGGACACCAGTTAATGATACGCTCACCACGGTAGATAAGGCCCTTTTGGTAAAGTCCTACAAACACCTCTTTAACGGCATCGCTACAACCCTCATCAAGCGTAAAACGTTCACGCTCCCAATCACAAGAAGAGCCCATCTTCTTAAGTTGCTCAATAATTCTTCCGCCGTACTGTTCTTTCCATTTCCAAGCGCGCTCTAAAAAGCCGTCACGACCTATATCGTCCTTAGTAATACCCTCTTTGCGCATAGCCTCAACAATCTTGGCTTCGGTTGCTATCGACGCATGGTCGGTACCGGGAAGCCAAAGTGTATCAAAGCCCTGCATACGCTTAAAGCGGATGAGAATATCCTGAAGCGTATTATCAAGAGCATGTCCCATATGAAGTTGACCCGTAATGTTGGGTGGCGGAATAACTATTGTATAGGTATCCTTATCCTTTTCGCATTTAGCGTGGAAATATCTGCCGTCAAGCCAGGTTTTATATATACGGTCTTCAACCTCGCGTGAATCATATATCTTCGCAAGTTCTTTTGCCACAGTCAGTTCCTCCAAAAAGTTTTATCTTAACTATATTATAGCAATCAATCGTCTTTGTCAAATAATTCCTATAATAAACTAAAGTTTTTTACATAACATTATAATTGTCAGCCAAATTGAATGTTAAGCGTTTGCCTTCATTTTCTTGCTGACAGCCGCTCCGAAGTATCGGAGCGGTTTTATTTTATATTGTAAGTTGCTCTGCCTTAGGTGCCACTTTAAAACTACCCGCCGCAGGCAAATTGCGTGTGCGATAACGGTGGGGATTTTCAAGGCTACCCTCTTTATAAATTTCTGCGGTGAAAATACGTTGACCCTTTTTCTGCGTCATAACGGCAACACCGCCGTTATCTCTTGTTGACTTGGTCTGAAGCGAAGCAGAATTCACAAGCAACATACGACCATTTGTAGAGGTAAGCAAAATATCATCTTCACCCTCTGTAAATATAATTGTATGCAGAGTAAATTTATCGGTATATGCACCTATAAGTTTCTTGCGGTTTGTTTTTGTTGCATACGCGCTAAGTGCAACCTTTGCAATTCGTCCGTTGTCAAACACAAACAAAACGTTACCTTTATAATCGTTAGTCGCAACCATAAATACCGCATTTTCCGCCTCATCAAATCCGAGTTTACTGGCAACGTAATCACCAAGCAGACTCGCTTTTGAATCAGCAAAGTCAGAAACCTTTGCTTTGTAAACCTGTTGTTTATTGGTGAAGAACAACAACTCGTGTGCATTGGTTGACTCAATAATCTGCGACATTTCGTCGCCCTCTTTGAGTTTCTGCTCACCGCTCATTCTAAGTGACTGCGGTGTTATCTTTTTAAAATAGCCATCGCGAGTAAAGAATAACGTTACGGGTGAGTCATCTACAACTTCGGGCTCATTCGAATCATCGTCAAAAGCATCGGTTAGTATTGCGGTCTTTCGTTCTTGACCATACTTTTTGATGACCTCTTCAAGTTCTTTAATTATTATGCGCAATACCTTGTTTCGAGATTTAACAATATCCTCCATCTCGGCAACACTTTTTTGGAGGTTTTCAATATCTGATAAGCGCTTTAAAATGTACTCGCGGTTTAAATGACGAAGTTTAATTTCGGCTACATATTCGGCCTGTACTTCATCGATACCAAAACCAATCATAAGGTTTGGCACAACCTCTTTTTCTTCGGCCGTTTCGCGAACAATTTTAATCGCCTTATCAATATCAAGAAGTATTTTTTCAAGGCCCTTTAAAAGATGTAATCTTTCTTTAGCCTTAGTAAGTTGGAAAAATACTCGGCGGCGCACACAATCGAATCTGAATGCTACCCACTCGTCAATGATTTCTTTAATACCCATAACACGCGGTGAGCCTGCTATTAAGATATTAAAGTTACAAGAGAAACTATCTTGAAGCGGTGTTGACTTGAAAAGTTTTTTCATAAAACGTTCAACATCAACGCCTCGCTTTAGGTCTATTGTAATTTTAAGACCGTTTAAACCTGTTTCGTCACGAATATCGTTAATTTCGGTAATCTTTTTAAGCTTAACGAGTTCGATTACCTTTTCGATAATAGCCTCCGACGTGGTAGTTGGAGGTATTTCGGTAATGTCAATGCAGTTTGCCGATTTATCATAATTATATACGGCGCGCACCTTGAAACTACCGCGACCGGTTTCGTAGATTTTTTCAATCTCTTCCCTGTTATATAGTAGTTGTCCACCTATGGGGAAATCAGGTGCTAAAAGAGTATCGGCAACGTTAATATCATTATCCTTAATATACTCAACAGTTGTGCGGCAAACCTCGGCTAAGTTGAACGGACAAATAGAACTTGCCATACCTACCGCAATACCCGTATTTGCGTTTACAAGCACACTCGGGAATGTTACGGGGAAAAGTGTGGGTTCTAAAAGTGTCGCATCGTAGTTATCAACAAAGTCAACAGTATCCTTATCAATATCGGCAAACAGTTCACCCGCAATTGGCGCTAACTTTGCCTCAGTATAACGAGAGGCGGCATACGCCATATCACGTGAATATGCTTTACCGAAAGAACCCTTTGATTTTACGTACGGGTGCAAAAGGGCTTGGTAACCTTCACTAAGTCGCACCATTGTTTCATAAATAGCAGCATCACCGTGGGGGTTAAGTTGCATTGTTCTACCAACAATGTTTGCCGACTTAATTGTATTACCGTTTAGCAGTCCCATAAGATACATCGTGTACAAAAGTTTACGATGTGACGGTTTAAAGCCGTCAATTTCAGGGATAGCACGTGAAACGATAACACTCATTGCATAGGGCATATAGTTAGTCTCAAGGGTTGTCACAATTGGTTGTTCAACCGTAAGACCTGCACCTGCAATGTATGTGTTGTCGGTTTTAGGTTCAATTTTTTTAACGTCTTTTTTCTTGCGTGGAGCCATTATTAACTCTCCTATAATTTAATTTAACTTAAATCGGCATCGTCGAGATACATATGTCCGTTTTCGGCAATGAAATCTTTTCTACCCTGTAGGTTATCGCCAAGTAATAAATCAAACATTTCGCTTGTGCGAACGGCATCATCGGGCATAACCTTTATAAGACGACGTGTCGCGGGATTCATAGTAGTTAGGTTCATCATATCAGGTTGGTTTTCACCAAGTCCCTTTGAACGCTGAATGCTATACTTAGAATCACCGAGTTTAGTAAGAATCTCGTTTTTCTCGGTTTCGTCGTATGCGAAATAGGTCATATCTTTGGTGTTTATTTCATAAAGAGGTGTTTCAGCAATATAAACCTTACCCTCGTCTATAAGTGTAGGCATTACACGATAAATCATTGTAAGAATAAGCGTGCGTATCTGGAAACCGTCGACGTCGGCATCGGTACATATAATAACTTTATTCCACCTTAGGTCATCAAGGTTAAAGGTTGAGAGATTTTTGTTAGCCTTCGACTTAACCTCAACTCCGCAACCCAAAACTTTAATAAGATCGGTAATAATCTCACTCTTAAATACTTTATCATAGTCAGCCTTTAAGCAGTTAAGTATTTTGCCGCGCACCGGCATAATAGCCTGAAAGTCGGGGTCACGGGCGAGTTTACATGAACCTAATGCCGAATCACCCTCAACTATGAAGATTTCACGTTCGGCAATATCCTTGGTTCGACAGTCAACAAATTTTTGAACGCGGTCAACCATACTTCCTGAAGACTGCAAGGTTTTCTTTATATTAAGGCGTTCCTTTTCACTACGCTCGCGTGAGCGTTTATTGATAAGCACCTGTTCGGCAATCTTATCAGCCTCTGCCTTATTCTCAATAAAGTAAATTTCAAGCTGTTGACGAATAAACTCGTTCATAGCTTCATAAATAAACTTATTTGTAACCGACTTCTTAGTCTGGTTTTCATACGAGGCTATGGTTGAGAAACAGTTTGTAACAATTGCCAAACTTTCTTGAACGTCAGAAAAGGTTATTCTGCTCTCTTTATTCTTATACTTATTAGTCTGTTTTATATAATTATCAATCTGTGCTACAAACGCGCTACGCACCGCCTTATCAGGCGCACCGCCATTTTCGAGCCAACTTGAGTTATGATAATATTCAAGCAATCTGTGATTATTAGAAAAACAGAAAGCAAAATTTAATTTTACGGTATACTCAGGGCGGTCCTCGCGGTCACGTCCCCTTCTTTCACCCGAGCGGAACTGAATGCTTGTAAGTTTTTGTTCACCGACGGTTTCTTCTAAGTATTCAACTATACCGTCTTTGTAAATAAACTCGGTTTGAACAAATCGTGCGCCTTGTTGCTCGCGAAACGTGAATAATAAACCTTTGTTTACAATGGCTTGGCGGCGGAGTGTATCAAACAAATCGCTAGCCGGAATGTCAACCTCGGTAAATACCTTTATATCAGGTTTCCAACGAATTTTAGTACCTGTATCGCGGCCTGCATATTCTTCCTTTTGAAGACCGCCGATATTATAACCCTTCTCAAAATGCAAGGCATACTTGTAACCATCACGTTTAATCTCAACGTCCATATATTCACTTGCAAACTGTGTTGCGCAAAGTCCAAGGCCGTTAAGACCTATAGAATATTCATAGTTAGAGCCGCTTTCGGTATTATACTTACCGCCTGCATAAAGTTCACAGAAAATAAGTTCCCAGTTATAGCGTTGCTCTTTATTATTAAAATCTACCGGTGCGCCACGTCCAAAGTCTTGAACTTCAATTGAGCCATCACTATATTTTGTAACAACAATTTTATTACCGTGACCTTCTCGTGCTTCGTCAATAGAGTTTGAAATAATTTCAAACACAGAGTGCTTACAACCCTCAATATCATCAGATCCAAATATAACACCCGGGCGCAAACGAACCTGGTCAGGTCCCTTTAACTGCTTTATACTTTCGTTATCATATACAGCATTCTTCTTTGCCATTTTTAAACTCCCTATAAGCATATAATTATTAATATTATACACTATATATTGTATCTAAGTCAAGAAAACAACAATAAAAAAACCGATATTTCGTATGAAATATCGGTTAGTTTTTATTGTTTAAATATATGAACCGGGATTTACGTATCTACCGTTAACTGTTATCTCAAAATGTAGGTGATTACCGGTAGACCAACCTGTCGAGCCAACCTTGGCAATTACCTGACCCTGAGTTACTGTTTCACCCTTTTTAACAAGAAGTTTACTTGCATGTGCGTACACAGTGTTAACTCCGTTACCATGACTGATTATTACGTGATAACCGTAACCGTTGCTTGAATGGCCGGCATAAATTACTCGTCCACCCTTGGCAGCAAAAATATTCGTACCATAAGGTGCACTAAAGTCCATTCCCTTATGAGGGGTAGCATGTACTGAATCTATCGCGCCAAAGTAGGCTGTAATAGGATAGTTTGACTTAGCGCCCGGCAACGGGAAAATCATACCGGAGGTGCCGCTTGAAGCTGCAGTACCAATAACAATAATTTCATTAATCGGTTCTTTTACAACCTCTTGTTCAAGTTTGGTTCGCTTGATTTCTCTGCCGTTGATGCATACAACACTTTCAACGTTATTGTTAATGCCATTTACACCTTTTTGGCCAATAGCATAATAACCAACGAATTTTTTTGAATCCTTCTTTGTTATGCTTTTATACGCAACACTCACTTCGCGCGTAACCTTAGTGGTAGTTTTCACAATCAAACTATCAATTTTTTTGAAGATTTCTGTTTCGTCAGTATATTTATCGCTGGGACAGTAAACCTCGGTTATCTCAACATTCTGAATAAACTCAGATTCGTTTTCAAAACCACTAACGTCATATTCTTTTAGTTTTTTGTCTAAAATTGCCTGTAATGAATCATGGTCCTTATAAAATGCAACCTGCTCACCGTCAACATTTAAGGCAACGCACTTAATAAGATTGCTTGAATTTTCAAGTAATGCATGTGCCGTTTGTGCGCAGTTATCAATTCTATCAGGTAGGGTCAGGGTTAACAATAACTCGGGAGTATTAATATATTCTTCTGCATTATCAGAAGCGATACACTCCTCTGCTAAAAATTTAGCATTTTTAAAAACCTTTTTATCCTCTATCTGTGCAATTACAGCGCCATCATACTCAACGTTGTAAGCCAATACAGCATCCGAAAAAACTATGCTTAAAACAATTAGCAATGCACTTACTGCTAAAAAACTCATTAACATTACAATGTATTTGGTGATTTTAACATTCTTAAAAACACCCATTACCTTGTTAAACATAAGTAAAAAAACCTCCATTGGTTGCATGGAGCAACCGCCTTCCAACCCATTATAACAAAAAGGTTACAAAATTGCAACCTTTTTTGTTACAAATTTGTAATTTTTTTAATTTTAAAACGGCAACCCCTTTATTTCAAGGGATTGCCGCTAAATTAAAACATAGATATTTGGTTTGTATCAGGCAGTTCACTAAGTGCGCCAATTTCAGATAGCGCCTCAATAATACTCTTTGAAACGCCCGCAGTTGCTTGAAAATCTTCCTTTGAAACAAAGTCGCCCGACTGTGCCGCTTCATAAAGCGAGATGGCAGCCTTTTCGCCTACACCTGACAGTGAGCCGAACGGCAAACGCATTTTACCGTCTTCGGGCACAAACTTAACCGCGTGTGATTTCTTTAAATCTATAGGCAGAATTTCAATACCGCGCGACATTAACTCATTGAAAATAAGCATATTGTCATAAACATCGAGCTCTTTTTTGGTAGCTTCTTTGCCCTTTTCCTCAATGTTTTTAAGGTATTGCCTTACCGCACCTTGACCTTTGAGTATTGTGGGTATATCAACGTCTTCGGGACGGGCGGTAAAGTATGCGCAATAAAATTCAAGCGGGTAATAAACCTTGTACCACGCAAGTCTTAATGCCGAAATTACATATGCTGCCGCGTGTGCCTTAGGGAACATATACTTGATTTTATGGCAACTTTCAATATACCACTCCGGTACACCAACAGCACGCATATCGTCCGCCATTGCCTTCCAATCTTCTGCCGAAACGGCCCCTTTGGCAACAAGACCTTTACGTACCGTTTCGGTAATCTTAAAGGCTCGTCCCTCTTCCATACCTTGGTGTATTAGGTAGACCATAATATTATCACGCGTACCAATAACTTCTGAAATGGTACATATACCCTTTTCAATAAGGTCTTTAGCGTTACCGAGATAAACGTCAGTACCGTGTGACAAACCAGAAATTTGCAACAAATCGGCAAAATTCTTAGGTCGGCAGTCAACAAGCATTTCGCGTACGAATTTGGTACCAAATTCGGGTATACAGAAGGTACCCGTATTAGATTTAATATCTTCGCTTGATACGCCCAAAGCCTCAGGGGACACAAACAAACTGTAAACTGCAGGGTCACTCATTGAAATATCGGTTACAGGTATGCCTGTATATTCCTCCAAATATTTGTAGGTGGTTGGCACCACGTGACCTAATTCGTCGAGTTTTAAAATAGTATCGTGTATTGAATGGAAGTCAAAGTGTGTTGTTATAATATTCGATTTTATATCATCAGCCGGATGTTGCACAGGACAGAAATCGTATATCTCTTTATCCCTTGGTACTATAACCATACCCGCAGGGTGTTGACCTGTTGTCTGTTTTATTTTTGACTTTTCAACCTTTGTAGCAAGGCGATTGAGCTCGGCATTGCTAAGGATAATATTCTTCTTTTCTGCATATGCTCTGGCAAAACCAAATGCGGTTTTTTCGGCAACGGTAGAAATAGTACCTGCCTTAAAAACGTTTTCTTTACCGAATAGCGTTTCGGTAAATTTTTGTACTTCACTTTGGAATTCGTCAGAGAAGTTAAGATCAATATCAGGTACCTTATCACCCTTAAAGCCCAAGAAGGTTTCAAAAGGTATATCGTGACCGTCACGCTTATAAGGTGTACCGCATTTTTCACAATTCTTTTCGGGCAGGTCAAAACCTGAACCAACCTCACCTTTTGTAAAGAATACCGAATGTCGGCATTTAGGGCAATAGTAGTGAGGTGCTAAGGGGTTAACCTCAGATATACCCGCCATTGTAGCAACAAATGATGAACCTACACTACCACGCGAACCAACAAGGTAGCCGTTTTCTTCACTGTAGGCCACCAACTTTTGCGCCGAAATATACATAATTGAATATCCGTTACTGATAATACCATTAAGTTCTTTTTCAAGACGCTTTGAAACGATTTCAGGTATCTCACCATTATACCCGTAGGTATTCATTGCTCTTTCCCAACAAATATCCCTTAATAAATCATCAGACCCCTCAATTACCGGTGGATACATTCCTTTTGGTACAGGAATAACGTCATCCGATACCATGTCGGCAATCTTGTTGGGATTATCTATAACAAATTCCTTAGCGCGCTCACCAAAATATTCAAAATCACTGAGCATTTCTTCGGTTGTTTTAAGGTAAAGGGGTGCTTGATTATCAAAATCATCATAACCTTGACCCGCCATAAGTATCTTACGTACAATGGCGTCATCTTTTTTAAGAAAATGCACGTCACCGGTAGCAACAACAGGTTTTGAAAGATTATCGGCAAGTTCTACAACCTTGCGGTTAAAGTCTTTAATCACATCAAAACTTGTCACATGCTTAAAGGGATTTTCCTTAACCTGACCCTTTCGGTCGGTATGCACCTGACTTGATTCTCTTATCATAAATTCATTGTTGCCAAGCGGTTGAATTTCAAGATAATCATAAAACTCGGCAATGCGTGTGAGTTCCTCATCCGACCTGCCCGCAATAATCGCCTGATATAGTTCGCCCTGCTCACAAGCCGAGCCTATAATCAGTCCCTCACGATTTTGCTCAATCACCGTTTTAAGTGATAAAGGGCGCTTATAGAAATTATCAATATGTGCGCTTGAAACAATTTTATAAAGGTTTTTAAGACCCACAAGGTCCTTAACCAAAATTATCATATGGTAACGCGGCAGTTTTGTTATATCGGTTTGTTCGGTAGTATCATCGACAAAGTATGCCTCAACACCGTAAATAACCTTAAAGTCGCCGCCATTCTTTTTAATTTTACCAACCGCCGATGCTGCATCGGGATAGGCTTGTACTACGCCGTGGTCGGTAATAGCGACTGCTTTATGCCCAAATTTATATGCACGGTTAATAATATCCGAAGCGCTTGAAACCGCATCTTTAGCCGACATATTTGTATGGCAATGCAGTTCAACACGTTTTACTCCTTCGTAATTATCTTTTTCTTCATAAGGTTCAATGGTAGCGAGTGCATTCACCTTAACTACAAATTCACCCGACCATTTATCGTACACATAATCGCCGTTCACTATAACAAATGCACCGTTTTTAAGCGGTTTTATTGTGGATGCCTCTTTAATATCCACAAACATATTAGCATTAAAAGAATTTGTGTAATCGCTGAAACTAAACTTAACAAGCAGGCTTTTGCCTCTTTTGGTAGTTATTTCTCGCGATTCATATCCAAAAACTTCACCCCATGCAGAAATATAAACTTTTTCTTCTGCACTTTCGGGCGGTGAAATATCAATAATGCGCTTTACGCGGGTATCAATTTTTCGTCCGTAGAAAAGTTTTGCACTTTCAAGATATACAGGCAGTCCGTTTTCAGGTATGTAATCATACACCTTTTTAGGCTCGTCCGATACCTGTGGTGAAACCTTAGTCTCCTGCTTTTGACGCATTACGGGTGTTTCAGTTTTAGGCACTTCCATCTCTATATTTTCGAGTTGACCCGAAAAAACTACGTCAACACCTTTACCAAACTGTGAAAAGCAAACAGCATTAAATTTTGCAATAAACTCGGCATCCTTAATACTATCGTATCCGCCGAATTTAAGAACTATATTAAGTTTATCACCGTCCAACTGGTATTCCGCATCCTTAAAATACCCACCCAATAAAACATTTTTTTGCTTAATAATTTCGGTAATATCTTGACATGCCTCCACACATAAGGTGTCGCTTGAAAATTTAAATGCAAAATCTGCCGAATTTAGGGTAAAGGCTTCACAGATTGCAGATTTAACGATATTTATAGTTTTAAGTGGAATATATGTAGAACTGATCGCACTAAGTGTCAATCTGCGGTCGTCACTAATGTCACAACCGAGAATTTCGACCTGCTCAAACTTTGATACATATTCAGTTGGTACACAGTTTCCAAAAAGTTGGTTAAATTTAACCGACGGCATTTGTTTCAACCCCAAATTACATTTTATTTATTTCTTCAATTAAAACGTCAAGTATTTTGTCTTCGCTAATTTTAATTTTTGTTCCGTCCTTTTTAAATAGAACGGCACATCCGTCACCGCCTGCAATACCTATATCGGCGGCGCTTGCTTCACCAGGGCCGTTAACAACGCAACCCATAATTGCAACCGTAATATTCTTATCAATATTACTAAGACGTTTTTCGGCTTCATTTGCTAAGCCTATAAGGTTAATTTTTGTGCGTCCACAAGTAGGACACGAAATTATATTTATACCTTTTTTACGTAAACCTATTGCTTTTAACAGGTCTTTTGCGGCAATAACCTCACGTACGGGGTCATCGGTTAGTGAAATACGTAAAGTATCACCAATACCGCTAAGCAAAAGACCGCCTATTGCAGCCGAAGATTTAATTATACCCATACGTTCGGTACCTGCCTCGGTAACGCCGACATGTAAAGGATATTTGCATTTTTCCGACGCTAGTCTATATGCATCAAAGGTCCGTTTTGTATCAGATGATTTAAGTGATAAAACAATATCGTCAAAATCGAATTTATTAAGTAGTGATATATGGTAAAAGCCACTTTCTACCATTGCCTCGGGTGTAGCACCGCCGTAGCGTGCCAGAATCTCTTTTTCAAGCGAGCCTGAATTTACGCCTATACGAATAGGAATACCGGCCTTACGACAGGCATCGGCTACCTTTTTTACGTTTTCGTCACTGCCAATATTACCGGGATTTATACGTATTTTATCCACTCCTGCCGCCACACTGTCTAGCGCCAAGCGATAATCAAAATGTATATCGGCAACAAGTGGAATATCCACCTTGTTTTTTATTTCATAAATAAGTTTTACTGCTTCTTTATCGGGCACTGATACACGAACAATATCACAACCTGCCTGCTTTAAAGCGGCGGCTTGTTTTACGTTGCCGTCAATATCGGTTGATATTACGTTAAGCATCGACTGTATGCTTATAGGTGCACCACCACCGATATATATATTGCCAACCTTAACCTGTTTAGTTAAATCATTAGTAAACATAAACTACCCCGTTATTAATCCCCAAATATCCTTAAATGTTACCAAAATCATAATACCAAAAAGCAGCACAAATCCTATCGTATGCACTACACCTTCAAACTTTTGCGGTACTTTTCTTTTGAATATCATTTCATAAGTTATAAAAAGCAGTCTACCACCATCAAGTGCAGGTATAGGCAAAAGATTGAATATACCGAGATTTATAGTGATTAGCGCCATAATAGGCCATAGATTTGAAAGATTTTGTTTAGCGGCGGTACCGACAGTCGCCGTAATACCTACGGGTCCTGACACGGCACTAACACCGTATTTGCCGCTAATTAAATCGACAAGTGAAAACCAAACTACTCTACCATAAGAAAGTGTTGTTTTTGCGGTGTGCTTTAAATAATTACCTACAGTTTTCTTGTCACCATACAGATAAAAATCCATCTGCAAATAATTAATTCCCTCGTGTTCTTCGGTTTTAAACTTAACGTCATTAAGGGTTACCTTTTCACCATCACGCTTAACAACCATATCTATCTTTCCATCAGCAACGTTTGAAAAGGCATAACTTAAATCATAGGTTGTAAAAATACGACGTCCATCAACCGAAATAATGGTATCATTTTCTTTAAGTCCGTACTGCCTACTTACCGCATTTTCGGTAAAACGCGCTACCGTAGTAGTGCCAAGTAGTTTACCGGGAGCTAAAGATATTGCAACAAGTATAACACCTAATAAAAGATTAAATACTGCGCCTGCGATAACTATTATAAAGCGGCGCCATGCTTTTTTGTGACAAAAAGCACGTTCATCGGAACTATCCTCGTCCTCACCCTCCATAGCGCAATAGCCACCCAAAGGTATTAAATTAACTGCATATGTTGTTTCGCCCAATTTTTTCTTAAAAAGTTTAAGTCCAAAACCAACCGCAAACTCATTAACGCGAACCCCCATAAGTTTTGCCGCAATAAAATGACCAAACTCATGAATTACAATGAGTACTATAAACATAAGCACCGCCAAAACATACGGCCATATATTTCCAAAAAACTCAAGAACTGCGTTAATCACAATCACCTACTTATTTTCTATTACTAATGCCCTTGCCGCTCTATCGGCTTCAAAAACATCTTCTACTGTAAAGGTATCAACCTTTTTTTGCGCAGAAATAGCCATTTCAACCAACTCTGCAATTTGTAAAAATTTAATTTTATCCTCTAAAAACAGTTTAACAGCCGCCTCATTAGCTCCGTTAGCCGCAACAGGTTTTAGTCCACCTTGTTTTATGGCGTCAATACATAACGGTAGACACCTAAAGGTTTCATAATCGGGCTTTTCAAAGGTTAGTGTGCCAATATCGGTAAGACTTAAACGTTCACCGCAAAGACCCGCCCTTTCAGGATAGGTAATGGCATACTGAATAGGCAGTTTCATATCGGGTGTACCAAGTTGTGCAATAACTGCACCGTCGCTCAGTTCCACCGCCGAATGTAAAATGCTCTGTCTGTGTACAAGCACCTCAATATCATCAGGCTTTACGTGGAATAGATGCACCGCCTCAATAACCTCAAGTCCCTTATTCATAAGGGTAGCCGAATCAATGGTAATTTTTGCGCCCATAGACCAATTGGGATGTTTTAGCGCCTCAGCACGAGTAACGTTTACAAGTTCAGCCTTCTTTTTACCATAAAACGGACCGCCCGAAGCAGTAAGCAAAATTTTGCTGACGCTTCCGCTTGGAACACCTTGAAGTGACTGAAAAATCGCCGAATGTTCGCTATCAACGGGTAATAATTTTACGTTGTTTTCCTTAAGTGCTTTATTAACAAGTTCCCCACCCGTAACAAGTGTTTCCTTGTTGGCAAGGGCAATTGTATTTTTAGCCTCAATTGCCGCTAAAGTAGGTCTTAAACCTGCAATACCTACTATCGCATTTATTACAACGTCTGCACTAAGTCTTGCCACTTCGCAAATACCATTACTGCCCGACAAAACCTTAATGTTAGTATCATTCAATTTTATTTTTAATTCTTCTGCTAAAGCCGTATTACCTACTGCAACAAACTTAGGTTTAAATTCTCTCGCCTGTTGCTCAAGTAATTTAATATTACTGCCTGCAGCAAGCGCTACTATCTCATACCCCTCTTTTTTAGCCACCTCGAGTGACTGGGTACCGATAGAACCTGTTGAACCTAAAATAATAAGTTTTTTCATGCTCTTATTACCTCAACCAACCTTAAAAGGTGGGCAAACACGGGTGCTATTAAAAGTATGCTGTCAAACCTGTCTAATATACCGCCGTGACCCGGAATAAGTTTGCCGTAATCTTTTATGCCTACGGCACGCTTAATTACCGATGCAAACAAATCACCTATCATACCAACAATACATAAAACGAAGGTAATTATAATAAGCGGTACAAGTTCCGAACGAATGCCTGCAACAAAAACGGTAACAACCGTAACAATCTCACTAATTATTATGCCACCAATTGCGCCCTCAACCGTCTTTTTAGGGCTGATTTTGGGGCAAAGTTTGTGTTTACCTAAAGTAACACCGACAAAATAGGCACCTGCATCACAAATAGCTGAGCAATTGGCTATCAAGAATAGATAAGTAAAACCATAGCCGCCATAAACCTTATAAATACAAGCAAAGGCATATGCCAAAACAATTGGGAAAGCAATAGCTGAGGCTACACAGGTCGGGGTAAATTCCTCACTCCATATTACTGCACCTATTACAATAAATACCACGTAAGCCACAATTAGCGGAACCACCATTGCAGGTGAAAAAAAATACATCGTGTTTGCTATTGTTGCAAAAGCAATTGCACCACCTACAATAACCTTGTTTTTTATTATACCTGTATTGTAAAGAATCTCTTTAATTGCAATTGCGGTCATTAACGCCAAAAATAAAACAGTCACTACGGGTGTAAAATGATGTGTAGACAAAACCGCCAAAACAATGGCAAGCATTGTTAAACCTGAAATGATACGAGTTAACATTTACACCCCTCCGAATCGGCGCTCGCGTTTATTATAAGCATCTATTGCCTGCTCTATGTGTTTTCCGTTAAAATCGGGCCATAAGGCATCGGTAAACCAAAACTCCGAATAAGCCGACTGCCAAACAAGATAGTTTGAAAGCCTTAATTCACCACTTGGACGAATAATTAAATCGGGGTCGGGATAATCGGTATATAAATTAGCCGAAATCAGTTCATCGGTTACGTTGTCTGCGCTAACGCCCGAATTCACAATGTTTTTAACAGCGTGTACTATCTCATCGCGTCCGCCATAATTTATTGCAAGGTAACATTTAAGACCTGTGGCATTCTTCGAGTCTTCTTCGGCAATACGCATAAGTTCCTGAATATCCTCATCGAGTACAGAACGGTCACCGATAAAGCCGAGTTTAATATTTTCTTTGACGTAATTTTTAGAATCTTTAAGATAATCTCTTAAAATATTCATAATGCCGTCAACCTCTTCTTTAGGACGCTTCCAATTCTCGGTTGAAAAAGCATAGGCAGTTAAATATTTTACACCTATTTTATTGCAATAACGTGCAACCTCTTTAAAGGTTTTTGAGCCTGCCGCATGCCCTGCATTACGTGGCAAACCTCTCTTTTTAGCCCATCTGCCGTTGCCGTCCATAATAACCGCTATATGAGTTGGGATAACTCGTTGCACTTCTGTTTTCTTTTTAAAAAACATAAACTCACCTTTAAAAAACCATCAGGAACGAACCGCCCCTGATGGAATTTAATTAGATCTCCAATATTTCCTTTTCTTTTAAAGCGGCAAGATCATCAATCTCTTTACAGAACTTATCGGTAAGATTCTGTATTTTCTTTTCACCATTTGACTGGTCGTCTTCGGTAATTTCAGAAGCCTTCTTCATTGCTTTTAATTTTTCAATACCATCACGGCGTGCATTTCTTACAGCAACCTTGCTATCTTCTGCCATCTTACGAACTTCTTTAACGATATCTTTACGACGCTCTTCAGTTAGCGGTGGAAAAACAAGACGAATAACACGTCCGTCATTCTGTGGGTTAATACCAATATCGGCAACCTGAATAGCCTTTTCAATATCCTTAAGTGTTGAAGCATCCCAAGGTTGAATTTGAAGCATACGAGCCTCAGGAATTGAAACCGCAGCCATCTGCTGAATTGGTGTGGGTGAGCCGTAATAATCAACGGTGATTCTATCAAGCACCGAAGGGTTTGCACGACCTACGCGCACCGCCTTATAGTCGCGGTCGAGTGCCGCCAAGGTCTTATCCATTTTTTCTTCAACTAAATTTAAAACTGTGTTCATAAATACTCTCTCCTATTCTACAATTGTACCGATTGTTTCGCCCTTAACTGCCTTAACAATATTATTGGGGTCATCAAGGTTAAATACCAAAATTTTAATTTTATTGTCCATACAAAGTGAAGCCGCTGTACTATCCATAACGTGAAGTTCTTTGTTAAGAACATCCATATGGCTTAGACGGTCAAACTTAACGGCATCGGGATTAAGTTTTGGGTCACTATCATAAACGCCATCAACGTTTGTTGCTTTAAAGATAATATCTGCGTTTATTTCAGCAGCACGAAGTGCCGCACCTGTATCGGTTGAGAAGAAGGGGTTACCTGTACCGCAACCAAACACAACTACTCTGCCCTTTTCAAGATGTCTTACAGCCCTATTTCTGATATAAGGCTCGGCAATCTGTCGCATTTCAATAGCAGTTTGTACACGGGGTACAAGGCCCACCTGTTCAAGTCCGTCAGCAAGGCCTAGGGTGTTTATTACGGTTGCAAGCATACCCATATGGTCGGCACGAGTACGATCCATTTGACCACTTGAGCGACCGCGCCAGAAATTACCGCCGCCAACAACAATTGCTACTTGAACGCCTAAATCAACAACCTCTTTAATTGCCGTACAAACCTCAAGCACCTTATCAAAATCAATGCCGGTGCCTTTGCTACCTGACAAAGCTTCACCGCTAAGTTTAATTAAAACTCTTTTATAAGCCGGTTCCATTTTTTAACACGTCCCTTTATATATTTACTACCCTTATATATTTACTACTTTATTTTAACTTATAAACTATATAAAGTCAACAAAATTAAGAGCATTTTTGCAACGAAAAACCCGTACCTTTTTGGTACGGGTTTTGTAAAAGTAAAAATGATTATTTAATCATACCTGCAACTTCGTTAGCAAAGTCGTCAACGCGCTTCTCGATGCCTTCGCCCTTCTCAAAACGAACGAATGAAGCAATCTTAACGTCAGCGCCGAGGTTCTTAGCAACAGACTCAATGTACTTACCAACGGTCAAATCACCATCGATAACATACTGCTGTTCAACAAGACAGTTCTCTTTGTAGTATTTGCTGATTTTACCTTCAACGATTTTAGCAAGAACCATATCAGGCTTATTAGCCATTTTGGGATCTTCCTTCATCTGAGCGATAAGGATTTCCTTTTCTTTCTCGATAACCTCTGCAGGTACAGAAGCAGGATCAAGATATGCAGGGTTCATAGCAGCAATCTGCATTGCGATGTTTTTACCTGCAGCAACGAGTTCTGCATTGTCTGCAGCAACATCGGTGTCAAAGTTAACTAAAACGCCGATTTTACCACCGCCGTGAACGTAAGATACAATCTTACCCTCAAAGCGAGCGAAACGACGAATTTTAATGTTTTCACGGATAGCAAGGAATAATTCCTGAACCATCTCTTCAACGGTTTGACCGTCTTTTGTGCACTTGTTGAGTGCATCAACGTCAGCAGGATTCTGCTCGATAACAATTTCGGTAACCTTCTGAGCAAGAGCCTTAAAGGGTTCGCCATTTGAAACGAAGTCGGTTTCTGCGTTCATTTCAAGAACTGCACCAACTGTACCGTCAACGATAGCGCAAACAGTACCTTCAGCAGCTACACGGCCTGCCTTCTTTGCTTGAGAAGCAAGACCCTTTTCACGCAAGAAGTCAACAGCAGCTTCCATATTGCCGTCGCACTCGGTAAGAGCCTTTTTACAGTCCATCATACCGCAACCGGTTTTTTCACGTAAAGCCTGTACGTCTTTAGCAGTAAAAGCCATTTTTATTTCCTCCTGTAAAGGTATATTCTATAAATTATTCAGCAACTTCTTCGGCTACTTCTTCAGCAACTTCTTCTGCAGCTGCTTCAACTACGCCCTGCTCACCCTGTCTTGCCTCAATAACAGCAGAAGCGATTGTTTCTGCGATGAGTTTAACAGCGCGGATAGCATCGTCGTTACCAGGGATAACAGCGTCAACTTCATCAGGGTCACAGTTTGTATCACAAATAGCGATAATCGGAATACCGAGTTTCTTAGCCTCTGCAACAGCAATTCTTTCTTTTCTCGGGTCAACAATGAAGAGAGCGCCCGGAATTCTGTTCATATTCTCAATACCGCCAAGGAACTTTTCAAGCTTTTCAATCTCAAGCTTTAATTGGATAACTTCCTTCTTCGGCAAAAGATCAAACGTGCCGTTTTCTTCCATTTCGCGAAGCTGTTTAAGTCTTCTGATTCTGCCGCGGATGGTTGTAAAGTTTGTGAGCATACCGCCGAGCCAACGAGCGTTTACGTAAGGCATTTCGCAACGGATAGCTTCTTCTTTAACCGAATCCTGAGCCTGCTTTTTGGTACCTACGAAAAGAATATCGCCGCCGTTTGCTACGATGTCACGAGCAAAGGTGTAAGCATCGTTAAGTTTCTTAACGGTCTTCTGAAGGTCGATAATGTAAATACCGTTTCTTTCTGTGAAAATGTACGGAGCCATTTTCGGGTTCCAGCGTCTTGTCTGATGTCCAAAATGAACACCGGCTTCAAGCAACTGTTTCATTGATACTACTGCCATTTGTTTTTCCTCCTAGGTTAAACCTCCATCCCGCCGTAGTTTCGGATACCGAGCAGTGCGGTCACCTGCCGAATTAAAGACGGAATGTGTGAATTATTTTTCGCTACGCATAGTGTAGCTGATAAATTATAGCACAAAGCATTTCATTTTTCAAGAGTTTTTTTAATTTTTGTCAATTTAATTGAAAATTACATTTTGCTATGCTATAATAACAAAAACATTATTACAATTCGGAGATTTTATGGAAATTAAATTATTAAGTCCGTTAGACAATGCAACGCTTTATCTAACGCCTAAATTTCAAAACGAAATACTGGGAAATCTACCCACTAAAAACCAAATAATCGAGAACGGCTACGATTGGCTAAACCCTAAAGCGTTACGCAATGACAATTCGCGTCCTGAATTCGTTGTTTTCACATGGGGCCTTGATGGTGACCTCTCTTACGTTACCGATATTTGTTTATTTATATCACAAAATGAGGATTTTAGCGAATCGGAAGTTTACGATATATTCCCGGGACAAATGCTTTTATCTTTAACCAATTTTTTGGGCAATAAGTATTATTGGAAAATGGTAGCATACTGTGACGAAGATATTATATGTGAATCTAAAGTTTTCTCATTTAATATTGCCGAAACTCTGCCACGTTGGTACTACATTAAAGGCTCAACAAATATACGTGATATAGGCGGTATTAAAAATGCAAACGGCAACTGCTTAAAATACGGTATGATTTACCGCGGAAGTGAATTGGACCGTGATTTTGAAGCAGATCGTTCAGGGCTTGAATTTATGCATGATAAATTGCATATAAAGACCGACCTTGACCTAAGAAAAGCAGAGGAAATCAATAAAAACGGCATCTCCCCTATTGATGGCGCAATGCTTATCAATATACCTGTTTTGGCATATGCCGATATTTTTACCGAAAGCGAAAAAGAGAAGTATGCCGCAATTTTTAAACTTTTAAGTGACCAAAAAAACTATCCCTTTTATATACATTGTATTGCAGGTGCTGACCGAACGGGAACTGTAATTGCGTTACTTTTATGCCTTTTGGATGTGGAATGGGATGACGTCGCCACTGAATACGAGTATACAAACCTCTCAATGTTTGGTATGCGTTCACGTTACCAGAAGTTCTTTTACGACTTTAGAAAAGCCCTTGAAGTTTACGGTGATACTTTTAAATCGCGTGCGGAAAACTACCTGCTTTCTTGTGGAATTACACACGCGCAAATTGATAGCATTAGAAACCTACTGTTAAAAGGAGAGAAAAATATATAAATGACAAAATGGCAAAAAATAATTAAATTATTTACCACCTTTTTTAGAATTGGCGCCTTTACTTTTGGCGGCGGCTATGCTATGATACCGCTAATACAAAAAGAAACGGTTGAAACTCATAAATGGATTACTGATGACGATATTCTCGAAATTATTGCCATTGCCGAATCAACGCCCGGCCCTATTGCAATTAATTCAGCAACCTTTGTGGGCTTCCGTGTAGCCGGTGTATTAGGAAGCGTTGCCGCAACTTTGGGCGTTGTATTGCCATCTTTTATCATTATCTCGGTAATTGCGCTTTTACTCAACGAATTCCAACACATACAGGCCGTTAAATACGCCTTTTGGGGTATACGAGCCGGCGTGTTGGCACTTGTGTTAAAAGCACTTATAAATATGTACAAAAAGTGTAAAAAGAACGTTATGGCATATATCGTTATGGCGCTTGCATTTATATGTGCCGCTATCCTCGGTATACACGTATTAATTATTATAGTTGCTTGTGCAGTTATTGGTTTGGTTTATTCTCTTGTTAAAAAGGGAGGAAACGAGCAATGATATATTTAGAGTTATTTTTAACCTTTTTTTGTATAGGTCTTTTCACGTTTGGCGGCGGTTACGCTATGCTTCCGTTAATTCAGCAAGAGGTTGCACGTCAGGGATGGCTTACCGATGCACAACTTGTTGACTTTGTGGCAGTTAGTGAAAGCACACCCGGACCCTTTGCCGTAAATATTGCAACCTACGTTGGTATGCAAACAGGCGGCGGTACCGAAAACGTTTTAGGCGGTATATTGGGTGCAATTTGCGCAACACTCGGTGTCGTTCTTCCCTCTTTTATAGTAATTCTTATAGTTGCAAAAATTTACGATGCCTTTAAGGAAAGCAAAATTGTTAAGGGCTGTATGATGGGACTTAAACCCGCCGTAATCGGTCTTATTGGTTCTGCTATTGTTTCTATGGCAAATACCGTACTTTTTGCGGACAGCTTTAACGTATCGGTATTTGGTGAACTGCAATTTTATCTCTCAATACTCATCTTTGCCGTTATGACCCTGCTTTCCTTTAAAAAGGTACACCCCATCTTAATTGTCTGTCTTTCTGCAGTTGCCGGTATAGTTATAGGCTATGCTTTAGATTTAAAGGTGTAAAATTATGGAACATACCGAGTATGTAAAAATCTTTGAAAACAGTGAAAACGCCGTCTTAATGGTGCACGGCATTCTTGGTACACCGCGTCATTTTGATGCTATTTTACCCTTAATACCTGACGGATGGTCGATTTATAACATTCTACTTGACGGACACGGCGGCACGGCAAGTGACTTTTCGAAAACAAGTATGAAAAAATGGCGCTCACAGGTTAAAAATACGCTTGAAGCCTTATGTCGCACCCATAAAAATGTATATATAATTGCACATTCAATGGGTACGCTTTTAAGTATTGAAGCTGCTCTTTCGCATAAGGATAAAATTAAGGCGATGGTCTTGCTCGCCTGCCCGCTTAAAGCAGGGGTGAAACTGCGAATGGTTAAAAACTCTTTAGGCATAATTTTTGATAAGATAGATGATGCCGACGCGTATGCACTCGCCACAAAAAATGCAACCAGTGTAAAAACCGATAAACGATTATGGATATATGTCGGTTATATACCCCGATTTATCGAGCTGTTAAGCTATATAAGGGTGATAAGAAAAACTATTCTGTCGGTCGATATCCCCTGCTATGTATTTCAGTCGGGTAATGACGAGCTTGTTTCTACAAAATCACTCAAATATATAAAAGCAAACGACAAACTGACAGTTTCGGTATTAGAAAATTCAGGACACTTTTATTACGAGTCGGAGGAATTTAAAACAATAGCAAATACACTTAAAAAGATTTTATAAAGCAAAAAACGCAGGTTTCATTTAAACCTGCGTTTTTTATTGTTTAATAATTATTCCTCAACTGTTGCTGTTTCTTCTACTGCAACCGAAGATGCTACTTCCTCTGCTACGGGTTCTTCCGCTACAACCTCGGCAGCCTCGACTACTTCTTCAGCAGTTTCTTCAACTACAGGCTCTTCCGGAAGAAGTGCGCGGATAGAAAGGCTTACGCGCTTTTTCTCGTCGTCGATAGCTATAATCTTTGCCTGTACGCTCTCGCCAACCTTAAGTTCGTCCTGTGGCTTAGCAATATGCTTGTTGGCAATCTGCGAAATGTGGATAAGACCATCAACGCCGGGGATGATACGTGCAAAAGCACCATAATTTGTCATACTAACGATAGTTACGTCAACAACAGAATCAAGTGCATAGTTATTATTGAATATAACCCAAGGATTCTCCTCATCCTTCTTGTAACCGAGTGAAATCTTTTTCTTTTCAAGGTCTAAATCCTTAACGTAAACGTCAATCTTGTCACCTACAAGAACAACCTCTGACGGATTTTTAATTCTCTGCCAAGAAAGTTCTGAAATATGTACCATACCGTCCACACCGCCGATGTCAACAAATGCACCGTAGCTTGTGATTGACTTAACTGTACCTGTAAATCTGTCGCCAACTGCGATAGATTCCCAAATCTTAGCCTGAGCGGCCTTTCTCTGCTCAATAAGCACGCTACGGATAGAACCGATAGCTCTGCGGCCACGACCGATTTCAATAATACGGAAAGAAACTTCCTTGCCCTTAAGTTCATCAATTGATTCATTTCTTGAAAGTGTAGCCTGTGAAGCAGGGATAAATACACGTACACCTGCTACGGTAACAACTACGCCACCCTTGATAACATCGCGAACGGTACCGGTTAAAATTTCTGCAGATTCTTTTGCTGCAACTACTTTATCCCAGCCTGCGATAGCATCGTATCTGCGCTTAGAAAGTAAAGCAGTACCTTCCTGGTCGTTAGTGCGCATGATGATGAGATTAAGAGTATCGCCTATCTTAACTTCATCTACAAGGTTAACATTTGAATCATACGAATATTCGTCAGCGGATACATAGCCTGTGAGTCCGCGGCCGAAGTCTACCTGTATCTCTGAAGGTGTTACGGCAAGAACTACACCGCATACCTTTTGATCTCCTGTTAAATTGTTGAGGGATGCTTCAAAAGCTTCCTCGTCTGTCATTTCGTCAAAACTCTTTTGAACGATTTCGGTATCTTCTACCGCGTTTAAAATTTCTGACATGGTTTTTATAGCCTCCTTTATTATGCGAGCAGGTGTAGATGCACCCGCTACTACTCCGACACTGTCTACCCCCTTAAAGAAATCCTCTTTGAGTTCTTCTGAAGTTTCTATAAGTAAGGTCTTATCGCAGTTAGCCTTGCAAACGCTATAAAGCTTTGCAGTGTTGGAACTGTGCCTACCACCGATAACAATCATAGCATCGTTTATCCTTGATAGATTGTCCGCTTCCTGCTGTCGCGCCGAAGTCGCATTACATATTGTATCAAAAACTTGCGCATTTGTACATACTTTTTTTAAATTTTTACAACATTTTTCGAAGGTTTTTTTATTAAAAGTGGTTTGAGAAACTACCGTAACGGCATCGCGCGTGATTTCAGGGTTGTTTTTAAGCAATTCATCAAGTTCATTTTGGTCGCCAAAAACAAATATCTTACCCGAAGCATGACCTACAATTCCCATAACCTCATGATGAAGTTTATCGCCCGCGATTAAAATTATATCGCCCGCATTAGATGCTTCTTTAACTATTTTATGAATTTTTGAAACAAACGGACAGGTGGCGTCTGAGTATTTAATACCGCGTTCATTAAGTGCGTCAATCACCTTTTCGGGTACGCCGTGTGAACGTATAACAAGTGTTTCATCACCGCACACCGCGTCGGCATCTTCAACAATTCTTACGCCCTTTTGTTGTAATTCACTTACCAGTTGCTGATTGTGAATAATAGGTCCCAAGGTGCATACCTTTTGACCACTTTCCAACAGGTCGTAAACGGTATTAACCGCTCTGTCTACACCAAAGCAAAAACCTGCCGTTTTGGCTAACGTTATCTTCAATTATCTTTCTCCCAAAGTTTTGTTATTTCGCCCATTATAGTATCGGTGGCTTCGCGAATTTGAGTTTTACCCACCTTATCCGCACCACCGCTCAAGGTTTCATTTTTAATGATTTTACCATAATTTAAGGTCTTTTTGCCAAATAAACTCGGTTTACCGTGATAGTTTATAGCGACGGGCAACACGTCGGCGCCACTATTAAGTGCCAACATTGCAGCACCCGCCTTGGCTTTACCGGGTCTACCCTCTTTATTGCGTGTACCCTCGGGATAAATGCCCAAAACACCGCCCTTATTTAGTACGTCCATAGCGTTTTTAATGGCAGATTTATCACCGCTGCCACGCTCTACCGGAAAGGCACCTAGTTTTGTAAAAAACCATCGTGATATAGGGTTTTTAAACATTTCTTTTTTTGCCATAAAACTAACCTGATGCGGAAAATCAATAACCAAAATAAACAAATCCCACATTGATTGGTGATTACAGCAAATGATAAAGCCAGCATCGCTCGGTATATTCTCACGTCCCGCTACACGCGGTTTTAAAAACCATCTTACAAATGGTGTTAAAACAGCCCTTACAAATGAATAAAAGGTCATTAGTCCATTTTCTCCAAAACAATATTATAAAGCAACTGGACCGACTCGTCGAATGTTAACTCCGAAGTATCGGCAATAACCGAATCGGGAGCAGGTTTTAAAGGCGCTATCTCACGATGTGAATCGTTATAGTCACGCTTTATTACGTCGGCAAGAATGTCGTCGTATTTAACGCCCATACCCTTTTCAATAAGTTCTTTATATCTGCGCTCGGCTCTAATCTCGGGTGTGGCGGTTAAGAAAATCTTAATTTTAGCATCAGGTAATACAACCGTACCGATATCTCTACCATCCATAATTACGTTGTTACGACGGGCTAGGTCACGTTGCATTTCTAGTAAAAACGCGCGCACGGGCGGTTTAGCCGATACAGCCGACGCCATCATTGAAGCCTCGGGAGTGCGAATATCACCCGATACGTCCTCACCGTCAAGCATAACGTGTTGACTGCCGTCAATAAAGCAAATATCAATTTTTGTACCCTTTAAAACATCTTCAATGTCACAATCAAGTGTTGTGTCATAACCTAAACGTGAAAATTTAAGACCCAATGCACGATAGAGTGCGCCTGTATCTACGTAAATAAATCCAAGTTTGCCTGCTAAGGTGCGTGAAATGGTACTTTTACCAGCTCCTGCCGGTCCGTCAATTGCTACTGCTATCATATACTTCCTCCTGCAAGATGCCCCGTTGAAAAGGCAATTTGTAAATTGAATCCGCCCGTATAGGCGTCAACGTCAATTATTTCACCTGCAAAAAACAGATTGTTTACTATTTTAGATTCCATAGTAGTCGGGTTAATCTCTTTAACCGATATGCCACCGCTTGTTATGATGGCTTCATCAATATCTCTGAACGAAGTAACGTGAAGCGTAAGTTCGCGCATAGTTTTTATTATGTTCTGTCGGTCGAGTTTGGTTATCTGGTTAACCTTTTTATCGGGTGCTACACCGCTGAGTTTTACAATAACGGGTATTAACTTTTGCGGTAAAAGTTTATCGAGTGCATTGGCAAAGTTTTTGTTTGCATTCTCACTAAAATCCCTTTGCAACCTTTTATCAAGTTGTTCTTCACTAAGTGCGGGTTTGAGGTTTATTTTAACTACATACTGCACTTTATCCATTTTACGCATATGTGCCGAAGCACTAAGCACCATAGGACCCGATATACCGAAATGGGTAAAAAGCATTTCGCCCATTTCTTCATAAACCGCTTTGGTTTTACCCTCTTCATAGACCGAAAGCATTACGTTCTTAAGGCTAAGACCCATAAGTGATACGCAAAAACCTTCGTGTACATTAAGCGGCACCAAAGACGGCGTTAATTCGGTTACAGTATGACCAAGCTTTTGAGCTAAAACATATCCGTCACCCGTAGAACCTGTATTTTTATATGACATACCGCCCGTAGCAAGAATAACTGCGTCCGCCGATAACGTTTCACCGTTTTGAAGTTTTACTGCCGATACACCCATATCATCAGTAATAATATCTTCTGCCGCAGAGTGTATAAATTTAACACCCGTTAATTTCGCCTTGTTTACAAGCGCATCAACTATATCAACCGATTTATCCGATACAGGAAAAACTCGATTGCCACGTTCGGTCTTAAGCGGTACACCGAGTTGTTCAAAAAAACTCATAGTATCTGCCGAAGACCAATTAGCAAATGCCGAATATAAAAACCTACCGTTTTTAGTGGTGTTGGCTATAAGTGTATCATTACCGCAATTATTGGTAACATTACATCTGCCCTTGCCTGTTATTAAAAGTTTACGTGCGGGGCGTTCACGTTTTTCGACAATTATTACATTGTTACCATTTTCTGTCGCCGTAACCGCCGCCATAAGACCTGCTGCACCTCCGCCGATAACAACAACACGTTTCACACACCCACCACCTTTTAATACTTATCTAATATATTTTAATACAAAACGAACAAAAAGTAAAGAAAAACAGGCGTTCGGAGCGATCACATAGGGAGAAATTGGTTTTGGAATAAAAAAAACGCCCTATATCTTTGCCTCAAACCTTGAAATACGCCAGTATATCTACGGTTTTTCGGCTTCGATAATAGAACAATTTTTTAAATTACAAAACTGCACGCACCCGAAAAAGATGAATTTTTAGTGGGATAACAGACGAAAAGG
>JAFSDK010000036.1 GCA_017436255.1 Clostridia bacterium | reverse complement strand
GCAATGATAGAAAGTACAATTTTCCTAACCATAAGCATTAATTTTTTGTACGATTAAAATACTTTTGTATTTAGACTTTAAAGTAAAAAGTCAACTGCAAAGTTACGGATTAAATCTATAATTATCAAAAAAAATTAATATAAAATTAACATTGCTATGATAATTGCCGAATTGAGCGTCAATTAATTACGGTATGTAACTTTTGTGGCGGAGTTTTGTTGCATATTGTAACTATGGCTTGTTGACCGTTATGAATATTACATTTTTTACATCAATTTAAGCTCTTTTTTATATGCAATGTTGGAATATTTATTACAATTTGTAAGCTTGTTGCAAGAGATTTTTTGTTGCTGTATAAGGGTTTTTTACGGCTAATAAGAAACTCATTCTACACCAATACTAAGCTCTGAAATATGAATTTAGACTTTTTGCCGCACGTTGCATCTCAGAATTTACAACACATTGTAGCACTTTGGCGTAGGTCTGAGTTGTCTTGATATTTGTATGTCCTAACATATTACTAACGATTTCAATTGGGACACCTTCGGATAATGTAATAGTTGTCGCAAACGTATGTCGGGCTGAATGAAAAGTTATATGTTTTGATATTGTGGTACGCTCTACCAATCGCTTAAGGATATTATTGCACCAATAATTTGATGGTAAAGGAAAGAATGATGATTGAGAATTTGAGGGGCGATATCGCTTTATTAGTTTAGCAGGAATCTGTGAGATAGGAATATTAAGTGAAGTCCGCGTCTTTATTCGTTGCGTAGCAATATACGTATCTCCTCCTTCACCTAATATATCAGATGGTTTGAGGGCTTTTATATCTGAATATGATAATCCCGTAAAACAGCTAAATATAAATGCATCGCGAACAAGCGACTCGGTAGAATTATGCACCTCTACGTTCATTAATCGTTTAATTTCATTCTTATGCAAAAAGTTACGGTGGGTATGTTCGCAGCGAAGTCTATATCCAAGAAAGGGATTTGTCGTAATTACTCCTTGATTAACAGCCAGGGTTACGATATGTTTGAAAGCAATCATATATAGCCAGGTAGTATTTACGCTACATCGTGCATTGCAAATAAGCCATCGATGGAAGTCTCGCACAAAGTTAACATTAACCTTATTTAGCGGTATATCTGTTGAATGATACCGCTCGGAGATATAGTTTTGCAAATGGTTGTGGACATACCTATATTTATATAATGTACTCTGACTACGTGTTATACCTACCATCTGCTTGAACTCGCTGTTGTGCTGCTTAAAGAATCTTATCAAACCATCAGATACTTCTCCGACTCCTAAATATGCACTTCTCACGGCCTGAGGTGTTACCTGTTCAGACTTATGACGCAGCTTCAAATAAGTTTCATATATCGAGAATCTGATTTCATCAAGTATACTATTTGTCTGCAATGCCTCACGGCTACGACCAGCCACTCGCTTTTTCACATTGTCCCATTTTGAAGGTTTTACCGCCAAATTAGTTGAAAAAACGCAAGCCAAACCATTTATGGTAATTCGGCATAAAATAGGATAATACCCGCTCTTTAAAGGCTGCTTTTTCTTGGTGTAGAACAGAATTTTGAAACTGCTTCTCATAATATAAAAACTTATTAAGTAAATAAACTTATGCCATCTATCTGTATAAATGACATCTAACACACTGGGACTTAATAAAAAAATAAATCTATTCGGGTAATGATATGGTAATATAACCCCGTCAAATATCAATCAATGATACTTGTATATCGGCCTTAAATCACATTCTGGGCGGTGTGTGGTTTTTACTTTAAAGTCTAAATACAAAAGTATTTTAATCGTACAAAAAATTAATGCTTATGGTTAGGAAAATTGTACTTTCTATCATTGCTGTTCTGGCTGTTAGCTTCGCGGCTTTGGCACAGAACAAGCAGGTTAGCGGT
>JAFSDK010000035.1 GCA_017436255.1 Clostridia bacterium | reverse complement strand
ATCTATTTCTACAACAATCAACGAATTCAACTTAAAACAAAACTGACCCCGCTTGAAAAACGAAGTCAGTTTACCGCTTAATTAAATATTTCTGCCTTAGGGGGCTTTTTGTACTGTCCGCACAATTTGGAGCAGTTCAGTTGTTGAAAAAGGCGATTGGGTTTGTTATTATTTTGCTGATACAGAAGAATATCAGCGGTGGGACAGTAAAACATATACATTTATAATTTTTGCATATAACGATGAATCAAGTGCAGTAAGGTATATTGTGTCGCATTGTGTTGATGCATATGCCACAGGTCCGGTTTATCTCGATATGGTTTGGTAGAATATATTTGTTTGGTTGATAAAAAGAATGAACAGAAAAAAGAAAATTATTATTGCTGTTATCGCTGTACCGATTGTAAATATCAAAGAATGAAAAAGCACTTTATTTTTACGAATATTTATGGTAGTATATTATTGTAATGTCAAATCGGAATTAAAAGGGGGATACATATGTTTGCGACAATGCTCAAATCAGTCCTGAAAGTTTTTATTTCTTTCCTTATGGTTGTCAGCCCCAATCTGCTTACCTTGCTTGATATGGGCGAAATTCCGCAGGGTAAAACAATTGATTTAAGCGAAAACGGTGAATTCAAACTTGTGTGGGAAGATGATTTCAACGGAACAGAGCTTGATAGAAGCAAGTGGGCTTTTTCGTGGTGGATAACCGAGCGAAAAGGCGGCTACTGGCACGAAGATTTGGTTTCTGTCCGCGACGGTAACCTTGTTATAACGGCAAAGTATCTTGATGAACCGCTTGAAAACCGATATTATGACCAGTGGCACAATGAGATTGATTTTATCGATTATAAGCCGGGCTGGTATACAGGCTGCATTACAACCCAGGGTACATACGAACAGTGCTACGGTTATTACGAAGTGCGCTGTATTCTTCCTGCTGCTACGGGTATGTGGAGCGCATTCTGGATGATGAACGATAAGGTTGTTAATGTTGACGGTACAGGCAAAGACGGCACAGAAGTTGATATCTTTGAATCAATGTACTATAAGGACCACTGGTGGGGAAATGATGCTGTCATCAGCGGCATAGTTTACGATGGCTACGGTAAAGAAATAAAAAATGCATCTATCGGCAAGGTGTTTGTAGAAGGTGACCCCTATACCGAATTCCATACCTACGGACTTGAATGGAATAAGGATGAATATATTTTCTATCTCGACGGCGTTGAAACCGGCAGACTTACCGCCGGCGGTGTTTCGCAGAACCCCGAATATCTGCTCCTTTCCTGCGAATTTGCAGGCGATAACGGTGTTCAGCATTCCGACCGCCACGGTACAGGCGAAATCAGCAAAACACCCGAAGAAAACTGGCCTGCAGAGTTTATTGTAGACTATGTAAGGTGCTACCAGTATAAAGATTTAATAAAATAATAATTCTTAATATTCATTGTATATTATTTAATGTAGGTATAAAACATATGAGAATTTTGTTGATAAATCCAAAGTTACCCATTTTTATGAGAATGCCTTCCTTGCCTTTAGGATTGCTTTCCATAGCATCATATTTAAAAACATATGGTCATGAAGTGAATTTGGTTGATACATTGGTTCAAAACATTGATATAGAAGAGAGTTTAAACCAATACAAACCAGATATTGTGGGAATTTCAGTTATGTCTTTTTTGGCTGGAATTGAGGCTAAAAGAATTACTCAAGAAATAAAGAAACTGAAAATTCCTGTTGTTTGGGGAGGTCAAGCGGCAACAGCAATGCCTGAACTAATGATAAAAGAAGCTGAGCCCGACTATATTATTTTGGGAGAGGGCGAAGTTACTTGGTTGGAATTGGTTACAGCACTTGAAAATAAAGAGGATGTTTCAAAAGTTGCTGGACTGGTTTACCTTGAAAACTCAAAAGTGACTTATACTAAAACAAGAGAACTTGCAGATATTTCATCGTTTCCGGATATACATTGGAATTTGGTTGATGTCAAAAAATACTTTTCTTCATTTTTTAATTGCGATAAGATGGTTTATTTGCATGCTAGTAAAGGATGTCCGGCACAATGTACTTTTTGTTCAAACCAATTGTTTCATCAATCGAAAAATAGATGCCGCGATGTTAATCAGATTATAAAAGATATAGACTATTTGTATTCTCAGGGGGTAAACGGAATATATTTTTCTGATGAGTTGTGGATTCCAAACAGAAAAGATCGTACGGAGCTTTGTAAAATTTTATCGGAGCGTAAGTATAACCTTTTTTGGGGATGCCAAATGAGATTAGGTGTATTAAACGAAGATGATATCGAACTGATGTATGATGCTGGCTGTAGATGGATTCTATTCGGTATTGAGAGCGGCAATAAAGAAAGAATAAAACTCATTAAGAAAAATATTGATTTAGATCTTGCTAAACCTACTGTTCAAATGTGTGAGAAACGCGGAATTACTGTACAGGCATCATTTATTATCGGATATCCTGATGAAACTACAGAAGAAATAAAAGAAACTCTTCGTTTTGCAGAATCTTTGGGTGCAAGTTTAGTAGTAGTAAATATTTTAACTCCTTTACCCAATTCAGAAATATATAATCAAGCAAAGGAAAATGGTATCTTTGAATATCCTAATTCGATAAAAGAAATTGCATTTAATATAGAACAATCGGCTACAGATGAAATAGTAGTAAACTTGTCTAAAGTTAATGATTTAGATTTAAAAGTAATTCATTACCATTATCAATGGAAAGCTTTTTCTAATAAAGATTCTGTTAATAACGAATCGTTTGGGATTATTAAAAAAGCGGCAAGCGATGCTATAAACAGAATATTTAAGCACGGATTAAAAGGCTTTTTCTATGGAACATATTCGTCAGTCAAGCAGTTTAGCAGAGTGTTTTTTTATTCCCATGCGTATGGTAATATAAAGAAAAAATACGGTTTAAAATAACAAATCAGGCAGTGGATTGATGTTCACTGTCTGATTTGTTATTTTATTAGAATATGTTTTTAATATTTTTCAATTTATCAAAACAATAATCTGCTCTTTCGTCAAAGCCTTTATGCACAAGTATTGTTTTCATTCCTGCGTTTTTTCCGCCGATTATATCTGCGTTTATATTATCTCCAACCATATAGATTTCTTTTTCGGCAGGGTAGAGCAATTTTGCAATTTCGAATATTTTGGGGTGTGGTTTTTCGTAGCCCACAAGTCCTGATATAATCATGTGTTCAAAATACTGCGTCAAATCTAACGCGTCGGTTACTTCCTTCAAATCAGGGTAATTGTTTGAAAGCAGTATGTTTTTATGACCTTGGTTTTTGATGTGTTCAAGTGTTTCATATACACCGTCAAATAAAAAATAGTTTTCCTTTTTCTTTATAATAGCCCGCACCTTTTCGGCTGCCGTTTTGCTTTGTTCTTCGTTCAAGCCCAGCCTTAAACAGCTTTTGTAAAAATGGCGGTTCATATCTTCCCACCAGAGTTCACCCGTGCGGTCAGGGTAGGCTTTTTCGGGTGTGTGCCAGCTGAAGCCGGTTTCGTTACACTTGCGTATTGCATTAAATTCAATTTTTGCATCGGGTACTGTTTTAAGCAGTGCCTTTTGTACACTGCTGCTCCATAAGTGGTCGCACCAAGTGAGCGTACCGTCAAAATCCCAACAAAAAACAGCCAAAACAATCACATCCTTTACAATACAGCGTATCATATTTAAAAATTTTTTCAATACTATATTGACAAACAATATTATATCACATATAATATTATACAGAAGGAAGAAGTATCCAAAGAAAGGAGTGCGTTTTATGACTTATCAGTTAGCGGCGCCGCTGCTTGATGCCTGCGTTTTAGGAATTGTCAGCGGTGAAGAGGTTTACGGATATACCCTTACCCAGCGTGTGCAGGAAATAGTGGATATATCCGAATCCACGCTCTATCCCGTACTGCGCAGGCTGCAGAAAGAAAACCTGCTTACAACCTACGACCGCCCGTTTCAGGGCAGAAACCGACGCTATTATCAGATTACGCCGCAGGGACTTTCAAAGCTTGAATTTTATCGCTGTGAGTGGGAAATTTACCAGAAGCAAGTCAGCATAATGTTAGGGGGTAAACTAAATGACTAAACAAGAATTTTTAAAGGAGCTTGAAAAAAGGCTTCGCCATATGCCGCGTGAGGACAGGGAAGATGCGCTGCGCTATTACAGCGAATATATTGATGATATGAACCTGCCGCCCGAGGCAGATGTTTCTGCACGCCTTGGTACGCCTAAGGAAGTGGCAAAGAATATCATAAACAGCTGTACTAAAAAGCACATGGACGGTAAGGGGTTGAAAGAAAAGGGTAAATCGCTTTGGCTTATTATTTTAAGCCTTTTTGTGTCGCCCCTTGCTTTGCCGTTGGCACTTGCCATAGCTGCGGCAATTGTTGTTGCGGTTATTGTAATTATTCTTGCCGTCTTTGCGGTTGCCGCGCTTGTTGTGGCAGGTCCTTTCCTTCTAATCTTCGGCGTTATAAAAAGCATCGGTTGGCTGATTTCGGGTATCTTCTCAATAATCGGCGCAATTATTATTGCTACGCTTGTAATTAAGGTTATTGGCTGGATTGCAAAGAAAATAGCCGGAATATTCTGAATATAACAATTTAAAAAGGAAGAAGGTTATATAAATGAATAAAACGCAATTTTTAAAGGAGCTTTCAAAAAATCTGCGCAATCTTCCCGAAGAGGATAGGGAGGATGCATTAATTTATTATACCGAGTTTATATCGGATATGGGTGTAACAGATAGTGACGATGTAACCGATAAACTCGGCACACCCAAAGAGGTTGCGGCTGAAATTATAGCCAGCTGTGTCGATAAACGCCTGAAAACTGGCACAAGAAGCGGCAATATGGCGGCTGTGAAAATTGTTTTGGGCAGCCTTTTTGTAAAGCCTGCTGCAGCAACTCTGCTTGTGCTTATGGTAACAGGGATTATTGCCGTAGGGTTAAGTGCTGTGCTTTGCGGTGTCTGCGTTGCGGCTGCGGGTGTGGCTTGTGTACCCGGTATATTCTGGGCAATAGGCGCAGCGCAGAAAACGGTGATTTTCGGCTTTATGCTTTTGCTTGCGGCACTTGGAGTAATAATTATTATGATTACTGTTAAGCTTATTGCCTTAGGCTTTAAGGGTATCGCTGTTTTTGCACGCAAAGCTTTCAGAAGAAAGAAGGTGTCATAAATGAAAAAGCGCTTTAAAAAGGCTTTGACAGCCTTTTGTGTAATTATGGCAGTCGGTGTGATTTGCGTTATTGCAGGTGTGGCTATGGGCGGCAGCGTTTCATATCAGATAAGTCTGCCGAATAAAGCGGTCAATGTGACTGAGGATTATATCAACAATTCGGTTGAAGTTGACGCATTTACTGACATTACCGTATATGAGTCATATGCAAATATCCGAATAGAATACGGAGAAGACTACAGGGTTACATATAAATACCGAACTGTCGATGTTCCGCACATTGAAGTAAAGCATAACCATCTTTTCGTTAATGTAGATAATTCTTTTGAATCTCAAGCGTCAATGTTCCTTGATGATACGCTTACCTTTTTTGATTTCGGTAACGATGAACCGAATGAAATGGTAATAACCATGCCGGCAGCTGCTGAACTTAGCGGAATTTGTGTATCGGTTGACTATGGCAATGCCGAAGCTGATGGTATCAGTGCAAAATATATGCAGCTTGATTCATACTGCGGCAATGTGACCGTAAACGGTGGCGAAATTACGGGCGGATTATACTGCGATTCGCAAAACGGTAATGTAGCTGTCAGTAATCTGACTTGCGGCAACTTCTGCGGTGTACCGTATAACAGCAATATGATTATCAGTTCTCTTAATACGGGCGAAATGGATATAGTTGAAGCACATTGCGCAAATGTAGAGCTTGAAAATTGCACCGTAACCGATTTTGAAATGATTACCGATAGCAGTAATTTAACTGTAAATAATATGGCTTGTGATGCTTTTGATATTGCTTCTGAATACGGCAACGCAGATGTTACAAGGCTAAAAACGAAAAAGCTGTATGTTGAAAATAAAAACGGAAATATGGATTTTGAGCTTATCGGAGATAAGGAAGAATATGGGCTTGATATTATGCCTATAAACGGCAATATTGAAATAAACGGCGAAGAATATCCTGAAACAGTAATAAATACCGATAGCGAATCCTTGTTAAAAGTGAACTCAAGCTACGGAAATATTGATATAGATTTTATAAATGAATAACATAAAAGAGGAAACTGTTTTTTGCAGTTTCCTCTTTTGCGTTTGTTTGATAAATTACAGTTTATCGCTCTGTTGAATTGTTTGTCAAAACCTCCTTTTGAAAGGAGGTGGCATTGCGGAGCAATGACGGAGGATTGAATATAATAAAAAGTGCAGTATTGGTAAAGTAACTGTATGTTACTTTTGTCAATCGTTACAAAAGTAACCAAAAGAACTTTTGAGTTACAAGCACTCCACTACGGCTGACGGTAAGTAAACCCGCTCGGCAGACAGAACAAAAAGT
>JAFSDK010000003.1 GCA_017436255.1 Clostridia bacterium | reverse complement strand
ATGAAATATTTCCCCGCATATTCGAAATGCCGAGAGCAATCAATACAACTCCAACAATAAAAGGAACTATAAATTCCATCATAATTTCCTCCGTTATTTTTTTATCATTAAAACAATTATACCACACAATTATTAAAATTGCTACATATCCGTTTGCTAATTGGTAAGAATAGTTAATAGAAAGTAAATGGAGGTAAAATTATGTTTAAACACGAAAAAATGCTCTTTCATCCTGTAGCAGTAGAGAAACCGAACCCGCAGTATGCGGCGCTTTTGCAAGAACAGCTTGGCGGAGGTAACGGTGAGCTTAAGGCGGCTATGCAGTATATGTCACAGAGTTTTAGAATTAAAGACCCTGAAATCAAGGATTTATTCCTTGACATTGCCGCAGAAGAACTCGGTCATATGGAGATGGTTGCACAGACTATCAACCTATTAAACGGACACGATGTTGATGCCAAACAGGTGCCGTCAGGCGAAATTCAATCCCACGTACTTTTAGGTCTTAACCCCGGTCTTATCAATGCTTCGGGTTACTCTTGGACTGGAGATTATGTAACGGTTACGGGAGACCTCTGTGCAGACTTACTCAGCAATATCGCATCTGAGCAACGTGCAAAGGTGGTTTACGAATATCTTTACCGTCAGATTGACGATAAAAAGGTGCGTGAGACCATCGATTTCCTTTTAAACCGTGAGGAAGCGCACAACCAGATGTTCCGTGATGCATTTAACAAGGTGCAGAACTCAGGCTCTAACCGAGATTTCGGCACAACAAAGGCTGCTAAAATGTATTTTTCCATGTCCGACCCCGGTCCTAACGCATTTGCGACAAACGATACAAATCCTGTTTCTTTTGATAAGTAGTAAAACCTCTCTGCCGTGTGGCAGAGAGTACATAGTTGACTTTCAAATTTTATATGCTATAATAAATAAAAGAATATAGGTCACCGGAGGCAGAGTGCCGTAGCATTCAAAAGTGCCGGATTAGGTGTCCGAGTGAGCTCGGGTTATTGTTTTTACAATAGCCGGAGTTTTTCTTTTTTAGGAGTTTGCTATGAAAAACACAAAAGTTACGCTTGTGCCATTAACTGAGGATGACAGAGAGCAGTTTATTTTAGATAATCAATGGTCGTTTAAGTATGGTGCATTGCAAGAGTTTGGCGAGCGAGATAACCACATTGATGATGACGGTGAAATTATTTCCCGAAAGACTATTGAACGCTGTATTGATGCACCTGATAGTGAAACATACCGCATTGTTTTAGACGGCAGAAAAGTCGGTGGTGTGATACTTAAAATAAACAAAGAAACTAATGTAAACGAATTAGAAATTCTTTTTGTTTCTCCCGAAGAGCATACAAAAGGTATTGGATACGGCGCTTGGCTTGCAGTTGAGGAATTACATCCCGAAACAAAGGTTTGGGAGACCTGCACTCCATATTTTGAAAAGCGTAATATTCACTTTTACGTTAATAAATGCGGTTTTAAGATTGATGAGTTTTGGTGTGAATACTTTCAGCCCGATCGACCTATGCCCGACGATGAAGAACACGACCCCAATGAAGGACCTGATGTGATGTTCCATTTTGTAAAGGTAATGAAATAGAAAAAACACCGCTGAGGAGTTTCGATTCCTCAGCGGTCATTTTTATAACCATATTTATTTGCAATCTTTACAAGAGTATTCGGGGACGGTGCGTTCGTTTATGACCGATTCATAGAGCCGCCAACCGCCTGCGAGGTTATAGCAGTCGTAGCCGTTACCCGTCAGTATTCGGCAAGCAAGGTAGGAACGAAGTCCCGAATGGCAATGAACATATACGGGTTTGTCTTTCGGAATTTCATCAATACGCTCACGAAGTTCATCAAGCGGGATATTGACAAATCCGTCTATTTTGCCCTGCATCACTTCAAACGGTGTACGGGTGTCAAGCAAGAAAACACTACCGTCACGAGCAAGATTTTCAACATCGTGCCAGAAGAACTGTTTTAGTTTTCCGCTGACGATATTTTCGGCAACGAAGCCTAACATATTTACGGGGTCTTTCGCACTGCTAAAGGGTGGCGCATAGCAAAGTTCAAGGGTGGTAAGGTCGGTAATTTTAGCGCCTAAACGAATAGCGGTGGCAAGTACGTCCATACGCTTGTCCACGCCGTCAAAACCGACGATCTGCGCACCGATGATTTTAAGCGTTTTCTTATCCCAAAGCGCTTTTATTGACATCTGTGCCGCCCCCGGATAATAGGTGGCGTGGGATGCCGAATAGGTATAGGTCTTATCGTAATCAATGCCCGCCGCCGTAACCGCCTTTTCGTTAAGTCCCGTAGTGGCGACGGTCATATCAAAGAGTTTTAAAACTGCCGAGCCTTGCGTTCCTGTATAAACGCTCTCGTATCCCGCAATATTATCGGCGGCAATTCTGCCTTGCTTATTGGCAGGCCCTGCAAGCGGAATAAAGGCAGGCTTCTTTGTGATAAAATCCTCCACCTCGACCGCATCGCCCACGGCGTAAATATTGGGGATATTGGTCTGCATTTTGTTGTTTACAACAATACTTCCGCGCGGGTTGAGTTCTATTCCGCAGTCCTTTGCGATAGCGGTCTCGGGACGGACACCCACCGACAGTAT